>JAYWGA010000075.1:0-15099 GCA_043778525.1 bacterium | reverse complement strand
AATATCAAATCCTCTTCGTCCTCGAGCGTGTCGAAAAGTGAAGTCTCATATTTGTGCGTGCTATGCACTTGCTGCTGAAAGGCGAGTATCTTTTCTATGTTACCTATCATTTGGCCGCGCTCGCCGTACTCGTCTAGCGAGCCAGTTTTGATAAGTGCCTCGATAGATCTTTTATTGAGTCCTTTGGCTGGTATCCTTTTAAGGAAATCCGAAAGACTCTTAAACTTTCCATTTTGCGTTTCCTTTACTATATTCTCTACTGCGTCTGATCCTAGGTTTTTTATTGTAGTGAGCCCTATTTGTATGGCATCTTTATTTCCACTCACATCTATATTTTTATTTTTAAGTATAGTAAAGCTCTCACGGCTGAGATTTACATTTGGTGAGAGCACTTCTATGCCGATGCGTTTTATGTCTTTTATGGTTATGCCGACTTTTTCTATTTCGCCTTGCTGCGAGTTTAGTACTGCTGTCATATACTCGGTAGGGTAGTTTGCTTTGAGATAAGCTGTCACATAAGCCACTCGCCCATAAGACACCGAGTGGGCTTTATTGAAACCATAAGATGCAAAAGGCTCTATCCAAGCCCAGATCTCCCTCGCCTTTTTTTCATCCCAGCCAGAGTGTGTCTGACAGCCTTTTATAAACTTTTCTTTTTGCATGGCCATCTCCTCGAGTATCTTTTTACCTACCGCCTTGCGAAATTTGTCTACCTCACCCCAAGTGTAGCCGGCTAGATTTATAGCCATCATGAGAAGGTCGTCTTGATACACGAGTATGCCATATGTCTTTGAAAGTATAGGCTCTAGCGCAGGGTCTAGATATTTTATTAGCTCAGGATTATTTTTGCGACGGATAAACTCCGGGATAAACTGCAAAGGCCCAGGCCTATAAAGCGCCACCATGGCATTTATGTCGTTCACACTTTCTGGCTTTAGCTCCATCAAGAATTTTGTCATACCGCCACCATTCATTTGAAAGAGATCGGTAGTCTCACCTCGAGAAAGCATTTCAAAGGTTTTTTTATCATCTAGTGGTATATGGTCTACATCCACAAAAATATCTAGATTATTTTTTATCAGCTGCACTGCTTCAGCTATGATAGATAGGTTGCCAAGGCCGAGGAAGTCAAATTTTAAAAGACCAGCCTCCTCCACACTATACATATCGTATTGGGTTATTATTTTTCCTTCACCTTTGGTATCGTATTGTATCGGGGTAAAGTCAAAAAGCTCAGTAGGCGATATCACCACACCAGCCGCATGCACTGAGATATGTCTCGCATTGCCCTCTATTTTGCGAGCGAGATCTACTATGTCTTTGGTCTCACGGTTTTCTTCATATTCTTTTTTAAACTCGGGACTCTCCTCTAGGGCTATATTAAAAGTCATAGCTCGCCCTTGCTTGCCTAGTGGTATCAGCTTACTTATCCTGTCTCCTACCATGTACGGATATTTTAGTGCTCTGGCTATATCTCGGACAGAGGCGCGCGCTGCCATACTACCAAAGGTACCTATTTGCGCTAGTTTTTCTACGCCGTACTTGCGGCCTGCATAAGCTATCACCTCATCGCGGCGTGTATCGGCAAAGTCCATATCTATATCTGGTGCCGATGGGCGCTCTGGGTTTAAAAATCTTTCAAAAGGTACCTCAAACTCTATTGGATTTATATTTGTAATGCCAGAAAGAAAAGTCACCATAGACCCCGATACCGATCCGCGTATATTTGAATATATCCCTTCTCTTTTTGCAAAGTGTAGTAGGTCGGCTACGATAAGTAAATACACTGTGTAGCCTTTGCTCTCTATGACCTGTAGCTCGTACTCCACGCGCTTTAGTGTCGCCTCATCCTTTACTATTTTTCTTTTTTCAAATCCCTCAAAGGTAATCTTGCGCAGCTCTTCGTACGGCGTGAGACCCGACTCAACCTTAAAATCAGGAAATACCCATTTTCCCAGCTCTATTTCTATATTGCATTCATTAGCTAGTATTTCGGTATTCTCCACTGCCTCGAGTATTTCTGCAAAATGTTTTTTGGCATCGTCTTCACTATAAAAACAATAATAGCCTTTTTCAAATATCCTTTTGTATTTTTCAGCTCCATCCTCGGCATTGCTTATTGCCATGAGAGTCTTGTGGGCGTACCTATCATCTGCAGCTATATAGTGCACATTATATGTAGCGAGTAGTTTTATATCTAGGGACTTTGCCAGCTTTATAGACTCTTCTTTTACCAGCGGGCCATTTTCTACATTTGGAAAGTTTCCTATTTCTATATAAAACTCTTTGCCAAAATAATCTTTGCATTTTTTTGCAAACTTTTCTGCGCTCGCCATATCGCCTTGCCGCAGCTTTTCCCAAAGATAGCTCTCGGTGAGACCAGACAGTACTGCTATATCCTCGCTGTATTCTTTTATTTTTTCTAGATCAAGGCTAGGATATATTTTCCTTGCAGGCTCGGTATGTAAAAAGCTAGTCAGTTTTACCAGATTTTTATACCCTTTTTCACTTTTGGCCAGCAAAACCATTTTAAATATTCTATTTTCCACACTATTTATCGGTTCATGCATACTGCGCTCGGCTACATTACATTCTATGCCCAGTATCGGATTTATTTCAGCTTTTTTGCAAGCTTTATAAAACTCAATAGCCCCGTACATATTATTTGTATCGGTCAGAGCTAGACTTTTCATACCGTACTCTTTGGCTTTGTTTATGAGTGCGTCTATCTGGGGTACGGCCTCCAGCAGAGAGTAGTGGCTGTGGCAGTGGAGATGGGTAAAAGACATATGAGTACATTATAGCAAATTTTGAGCCAAAAAAGTTATCCACTTTTTCTATTTTAAATGGCATTAAAAATACTTGATTTATTTTTGTGATAGGAGTATTATTGTTTACACGGAAGCCAAGTAGCTCCCGCGACAAAGATACCGTGAGGCCCCCGCTATACGGTATCTTGGGCCCTTTCATTGTTTTGCTGACCCAACCCAGCAAAACTTTGGAAGGGCTCTTTCTTTTTGTGTATTTTGTTCAAGTTGATTTAATGCAAAAAGTTTGGGATTGTGGTAAAATACTATTTATTGGTGTCGTGGTGAAGAGGCTTAACACTGCGGTTTGCAAAACCGCCATTCGTGGGTTCAAATCCCACCGGCACCTCCAACTTTTTTAAACAGAAAATTTAAACATGAAAAAAACAAATTTATTATCCTCAGTAGAAAAACAAGGTCAAGTGGTCACGCAGATTATTACATTTATAAACGGTACTAAAAAAACTATCCGAGGCATAATCACCTCCACAATAGAGCAAAGCCAATACACAAAATTTAATACTGCGGATGGTAGAATGGTGCTTATAAATGATGCGAATGTTTTGTGTATAGAAGTTTTTAAAGAAGAATAATTTCTGTGATATAATGGACTTCGTTGTGCAGTCTTCATGAAAGGAATATAAAATGCCGAAACTCACAAAGCTCCCAAAAGACATTAGGCAGCGTATTTGGCTGCTACCGAAAGATCAAGCAGAAGCAAAATCTTTCTTAAAAGAGCTAGTTAATATTCATAATTTATTGTCAGAAAGTGGAGCCACTCTTAAATCAGTCAAAAGTCTAATGGGGTCCATTAGACTTAGTATAGAAACTGAAAAAGGAGACTATGTTAGGTTTCAACAACTCTTTAAGCTAGTAGAGCAAGAAATTTGGTTTTACAGGTCTTGGATAGAAAAATTTAATCAACAAGAATAATAGAGATAGATTCTGGAATAAATCCTTTCCTCAGCAAGCCCTTTCCTTACCCCGACTCCGTCCCTTTTTATCTTTGAGATATTTTGGGGCGGAGTCTTATTTTATGTTATACTTTTAATATACAATATAAACCTTTGAAATATGAAAATAAAAAAACAAAATAAATCTTTAATATTTTTAATAATAATACTCGCAGCCGTAATAGTGGCTCTGATGGTCTACTGGGTGAGATATACCAGTGCGCCTGGACAGCTGGACAGCTTTGCAAAATGCCTAGACGCTAAAGGTGCAAAAATGTATGGAGCTTTTTGGTGTCCACATTGCCAAGCTCAAAAAGCACTTTTTGGAAAGTCTAAAAATCTAATACCATACATAGAATGCTCTACGGCTGACAGACAACAAACGGAAATCTGTAAAACCGAAAAAATAGAAAGCTATCCTACATGGAAATTTGCTACCGGCACTGACTTTATATCTGGCGAAAAAACCCTCAAAGAGCTATCAGAAAAAACAGGCTGCGAATTAAAATAAATTTGACTTTATTAAAAATTATCCAAGACTTGCTGTCAAAGAATATTTAAAATAGCTTCGTCAATATTGTATTTGTTTATAAAAAGTATATTATTAAGTGTAGGGATATTTGTGTAATTTACTTAGACAATTCTTTCCGGGAGGCTTTATATAATACGCCTCACTGCGCGACTATAAATTTATTTACTGTCGTACAAAAAGACATATTTGCGGTTTCCATTTTAGTTTTTAGGACTAAGGAAAGCCAAATATCCCTAAAACAAAAAACGATTTCCTGCTTCTAGGTTATCGTTTTTTGTTTTGTATTTTTTAAGGTATAATGCACTTATATATGAATAAAATAGAAGAAAAAATAGATGTAAAATTTGCTATTTGGAATAAAAAAGACATACAAGCTAATGTGGGAGAGGTAAAAAAGCTTTGCGAGGACTACACAAAAAATATTTTAAAAATAAAAAGTGCTGATAAAAGTTTTGAAAATATTGTAAAATATTCTGACTCTTTTTCTAAAAAGATATCTAAAATAGCAAGTGGTATAAATTTAATAACCATGCTACATAAAGATGAGAGTTTGCGAGCTGAAGCTCAAAAAGCTGAGATAGAAATAAGTAAGCACTGCATAAGTGTGGATTCAAATCACGATATATTTTTGACCGTAAAAGAATATACAGATAATAATTTTAAAAAGGAACTAGCCGCAAATATTTTAACTGCTGAAGAGGTGTACATAGTAGAGGAAATGGTAAAAGGGTATAAGAGAAGTGGAATGCTTTTGCCTAAAAAAGAAAGAAGTAGACTAGAGGTGCTAAAGAAAAAGATATCAAAGCTAGAGAGTGATTTTAATATGGATTATATGAAATACTTTAGTTTTGGCGCATATTTTAATAAAGAAGAATTAGTTGGCGTGCCAGAGTCGATAATAAATAATTTTAAAACAAAAACTGAAAAGGGTATAGTAAAATATTTTGTCACACTAAGCCGTGGCGACAAAGCAGCGATAGCAGAAAACTGCGAGGTAAGGGAAACAAGAAAAATACTAAGTGAGCTAGCTCTAAAAGGTGCGGGAAATAAAAACACCAAAAGGCTAAATGAAGCGCTAAAAATAAGATATGAATATGCAAATATCTTGGGCTATAAAAATTATACAGACTATGCGCTAGAAAATGAGCTGGTAAATAGTGCTAAAAAGCTAGAAACTTTTATGAAAGATTTAGAAAAGTCTTTAGAAGTGCCACTCAAATCTGACTTTAAAAAAATAGAAAATATAAAAGAAAAGTACGGCATCAAAAAAATAGAAAGATATGACCGTGGCTATCTCGAGTCAAAATATGAAAAGGAGAATCTACAAATAGATAGCGAGCTGGTGAGTGAATACTTTGAGTATGAGCAAGTGCTAGACTCCACTTGGAAAATACTAGAAAATATTTTTGATGTAAAAGTGGAGATGTTAGAAGGGTCAAACCCTTTTGATAAAATGGCTCGCGTATATAAATGGACTGATAAAAAAAATAAAAATATTTTAGGCCATACCCTTATAGACTTATTTCCGAGACCCGGCAAATATGGCCATGCCTGCGTGACTGGCTGCGATATGAATGTAGATGGAAGTAATTTTAGATCAAAAGCGCTCGTGTCAAATTTTCAAATAATGATAAAAGAAAATAAATACCTACTATCGTACGAAAATGTAAATACATTTTTACATGAAATGGGGCATCTGGCACACACTATGCTAGACGAATCGAGCTACTCTGCGACTAGTGCCTTTTCCACATCGAATGATTTTGTAGAAATACCATCTCAGCTAATGGAAAACTTTTTAGCGGAAGAAAAAACACTGAACGTATTTGCAAGGCATTATAAAACAGGAAAAAAACTAGATAAAAAAACTACGGAATCTATACTTAAAAAATCAAAACTATTTTCTGCTATGGGCTGGAATATTATAAGTGTGCAAGCTCTGACCGATATAGAAATACATAGCAAAAATAGTAAAAAATATATAGGGGAGGGCGGCGTCGGAAAAATGAATAAAGTATATGAAAACATTTATAATAAGAAAATGAATGGCATCAAAATGTTTAAAGAGCAAAACTTCCTATCTAGTTTTGGACATTTGATGGGCGGCTATGAAAGCAAGTATTATAGCTATATAGCGTCCTTTGTATATATGTGCGATGTGTGGGAGAGTCTAAATAAAAAAGGCATAGCAAATATGAATACCGAAAGTAAAAAAGCTGGGATGAAATATAGAAAAGAATTTCTCTCACTCGGGTCTAAGCTACCTGAGCATAAAATCTTAAAAGACTTTCTCGGGCGTGAAGCTAGCACTGAAAGCTTCCTGAAGTTTTTAAAAGATTAAAATAACTTTAGTCTTAATGTGATGCTACTATATCTATTAGTAGCTCAGATATTATCTTTGAGCCATCTAGTTTTGCTGCAGCTTTTGTATTTATCACCATTTTTGAAAGCGCCTCACCATCTTTTACCAGTCGCAGTATCTCATTTTCTAGTATTTTTGGTGTGAGGTTTTTTTCTTCTATGACGACACTCGCTCCGAGGCGCATAGCAGCATAGGCATTTTGCCTTTGATGATCTCCAGCAGACACAGATATAGGCACCACGATAGATGGTATACCCCAAGCAAAAAACTCCATCATCTGCGAGCCACCGCGCGAGACTACTATCAATATTTTAGAAAATAAAAATCTCAAGTCTTTTTGATCTATATATGGCAGTGGCATATAAAACTGCGCTTCGGGAAAGTTTTTAAGTAGCTCGCTACTTGTCTTCTTGACTCTCTCAAAATTATTTATTCCTGTTTGATGTATTATCTGCACATTTCGCAGCAGTACGCCGAGGCTTTTGAGCACTGCATCATTCAAGACTTCTGAGCCTTGGGATCCACCGATGATGAGTATGGTAGGTATGCGATTTGAGAGATTTGCAAAAGCGATACTCGGTACACCTATTTTTTCATTTGGATTTATTTCTTTTCTTAGTGGTAGTCCAGTATAAATAATTTTATTTGCATTTATTTTATTTTTATTTACCATGTATTCGCCGGCTTCATGCCAGGACACACATACATACTTTGCAAACTTTGCACTGTATAGACTCACACGCCCAGGCACTGTATCGGAGTCATGTATGACTATGGGTATACGCAAAATGCGAGCCGCAAATAAAACTGGAAAAGCCACGTAGCCACCTTTAGAAAATATTACATCAGGATAGACAATGGATAATTTGAAAATGGCTTGTACTATGCCGTATATTATTTTAAAATTATCTAAAAAGTTGAGAGGGGAGGAGTAGACTCTTTTTTTGCCTGCAGATATTTTTACAAAATGCATTTGATTTTCGGCTAGTGCTTGCGCGTCGTATCTATCTTCACCAAAATAAAAAAAGCTAATCACATCAGCAGAATAATCTTTGCGTATTTCTTCCGCTACCGCTATGAGTGGATAAAAATGTCCTCCTGTACCACCTCCTGTAAAAGCTATGCGCATATGTTTTAGTATATAAGATTTTAACAAAATATATTTGATTGACACATATACATATATAGTGTAATATATAAAAAGTTTCGACCCCTTAAATCCTTAAAACAAATGCAGAAAAGGAAACCAATATCATGACCAATGCAAAAGATACCAGCTACTTGACGTTCTTGCAATCGACAACGATTGCAGCAACCTCAGGCAACGCTACCATCGCAAACGCCAGTAAAGTTTTTACTGGATTTCTAGATAGTGATTTTCAGATATGGGGAACAAACAAATCTGGTGAAGATACTGAACCAACTGAAACTCATATCTACGAGATGTTGAAAGACGGCACCTTTGCCGATCTGTTTGGGTCTGTTTGCAGTGACCTCGATTTACTTTGCCTCACTCAGGGGCAAATCATCGAGTTTGCTCGTAATAATCGCGACCTGCTTAGACAAGACGGGTACGGCACCTTCTTCTTGTTTAAGGTGGATGCTCAGCTTGTCGTCGCTGACGTTTTCGTGAGTGGTGACGAGCTCAAGGCCAGCGTCGTACACTTCTCGGACAAGTGTGTCTGGCGTACCAGCCTTCGTTATCGTTTAGTCGTACCGCAACAGAAACTTGTCTCTTAGAGCTGAGACCTCTGACCCTTTGTCCCTTGGACACTTATCCCCGCATACCGTGCGGGGATTTTTTTTGTAATATTTTATTTAAATAAGTAATGTGCTATAATGTACTTGTGTGAGGTTAATGATAATCTCTCCAAACGAAAAAGAAATAGTAATATTTTACCAGGAGCACCCATGCGGGTGCTTTTTGGTTTCAAAAATTACCACTCCTAACCCCTTCTAATTTAGGAGGGGAAGACTAGAAACTTAACCCGCTGTCTGCTTTTATTTCTATACTTTCACTGCTCGGCTCTATATTATTTTCAGCGTAGTAGGCTGCAGTCAGAGCTATCATCAGGGCATTGTCGGTCGACAGCTCTTTACTAGATATGTGCAGTTTTATATTTACCTCCTCTGCAAGTTTTACAAAGCTCTCCCGTAAATAATCATTTGCCGCTACCCCTCCTCCAACGACTAGTGTCTTTATATTATATTTAAAAATAGCAGATTCCAATTTTTTTACAAATACATCTTTTACTACTTCTTCAAATTCTGTAGCTATAGCTACTTTGTAAAAGTCTGGATTGTCTCTAATATAGTACAGCACGGCAGTCTTTAATCCCGAAAAAGAAAAGTTTAAATCTCCAGAGTGCAGCATCGGCCGAGGTAGTTTTTTATCTAGTTGCACATTTTGCGCGCGCCCTTCTTTGGCTAGCCTCGATATCTCGGGTCCACCTGGATAGGTAAGACCTAGCATACGCGCTACTTTGTCATAGCATTCGCCTACAGCATCATCTACTGTCTCGCCTATCTTTTCGTATTGCATAGGAGCATTGCTTAGTATCATTTCGGTATGGCCGCCAGATATGAGCAGAGAAAGGGCGGGGTAATTTATTTTTTCTAAATTTACAATATCGCCTTCTCTTTTTGCGATGCCTCCGATAATATGTCCCTCCATATGGTTTATTGCGTAGATTTTCTTGTCTAAGATAACAGCAAGAGCTCTCGCAAAATTGACCCCCACCCAAAGAGCGGGCGGTAGTCCAGGACCATTTGTCACGGCTATACAGTCTATTTCTTTTTTAAGTATTTCTATATCGTATTTATTTAAAAAGTCTAATAGCTTTATTTTGAGTGGCTCATGGCGATCTAAAATACTTTCAAGTTTTTTTACCCCTTCCGGCCCTTGGCCACCTTCCGCATCTGTCACAGAGGAAGGACTCAAGAGATCACTTTCACTTAAAACCTTTTCTAATATTGGCACTAGATTGAGCTCATGTTCGCGGCGAGCAAGCATAGGGAATACACCACCATACTGAGCGTGTATATTTATCTGGCTTATGGTTTGATGGCTGAGTACTTTATATTCAAAAGCCGCTATTTTTTCTATAATAGCTATACTGCTCTCATCGCAGCTGGTTTCTATGCTCAATATTTTTCCTCCTGTTTTCATATTTTAGTATTTTTCCATTCTTGGACCACCTCTCTCCACATTTTAAAAAGTTTTTTGTCTTCCTTAAATAAAGAATAATACAAAGACAAACTATCAGTTTTTTTTGGTAAATCATAAAGCCAGTTTGGACGCAGATTAAAAGCTTGCGCTTGAGTGTGAGATATTATGCGAGACATACGTCCATTGCCATCTTGAAAAGGGTGTATATACAAAAAAACTATATGAAAAATTTTTAATATCTCCAGATCATTTTTATATTCTTGAGATAAATCATTATACCAATCTATAATGTCTAAAAGATTTTTTTCTACATCTTTCGCTGACAGTAAAGTTTTGTACCCTACACCAACTTCCACTTTTCGAATTTCTCCAGTAGTAAAATCAGCGCTCTTGTCAGCCATTATTTTTTTATGAGTTTCCAGTACCATCTCTACAGATAATTTATTTCCATTTTTTTTAAAAGCATCTTTAAAGTATTTGAGACCAGCTCTATCTGACTCAGTTACATTTTCTTTTTCTATCCAATTTGAAAAATCTAAAAGTTTTTCATCTATTTCATTTAGCTGTTCATTATTTTTTTGTGGCGCTTGCTCTGACATTTTAATTTAATGTTCTATCTTTTATTTCTGAATGTACTTTGATTATAAAATCCTCTACAGTGATATCTACTATTTTTTCACCTCTAGTCTCTACACTTATTTTGCCTGACTCTATTTCTTTATCACCGAGTACTATCACATATGGTATTTTATTTGCCTTGGCTCCGTTTATCCTTTTACCGAGAGAGTTGTTGCTATCATCTATTTCTACTCTTATGTTATTTTGTTTTAGGGCTTTGTATATTTCGTCAGCCTTTGCGCCGTGCATAGACGCATTTACTGGCACCACGCATACCTGCACAGGTGATAGCCATACAGGAAAAGCTCCTGCAAAATGCTCTATGGCCACACCTATAAATCTCTCAAGCGATCCCGAGATGGCGCGATGTATTACTACAGGCTGCTCTTTCTCACCAGCTTCATTTATAAATGATAGCTCAAAGCGATTTGGAAGATTAAAGTCACATTGTATTGTAGCTAGCTGCCACTCACGGCCAATAGCGTCATTAAAAATAAAGTCGAGCTTTGGTCCATAAAATGCTGCTTCGCCTGGTCCTTCAAAGTAAGGCAGGTTTTCACTTTCACACAGCTCCTTTAATGCACTTTCGGCTTTTGCCCAGACTTCGTCCGTACCTAGCCAGACATCGGGCTTTTCATCTCGCAGCGAAAGACGCACTTTATAATTTTGGTCCATACCAAAAGTTTTATAAAACTTATTTATGATATCTATCATTATTTTGATCTCAGTCTGTATACCATCGATACGACAAAATATATGTCCATCATCCTGGGTAATACTGCGCACACGAGTGAGACCTGCTAGCTGACCTGTCTTTTCATCACGATAGACCACAGCCGGCTCAAAATATCTCTGAGGCATATCTCGATAAGAAAATTGATTGTCTTTAAATAGCTCCATATGCATAGGACAGCTCATCGGCTTTACATAAAACTTTTCTTTAGAGGTCCCACCAAAAACAGAAAACATATCATCAAGATAATGCTGCGAATGACCAGAAGTTTGAAATAGTGTTTCTTTAGCGAGGTGAGGTGTAGTGACCCAAGAGTAATCATGGTCTTTATGCAGACTCCAAAGGTACTCAGTTATTTCTCTGCGTAGAGTCTGGCCGTTTTTATGAAAAAGTGGTAGGCCAGAGCCGACTAGATCAGAGATAGTGTAGATCTTTAGGTCTCGCCCTAGCTTTCTGTGATCTCTTTTCACTGCCTCCTCTTGCTGCCAAATGTATTTATCAAGATCTTCTTTAGTCTCAAATGCTAGACCGTAGATGCGAGTTAGCTGCTTATTTACTGCGTCTCCCTTCCAGTAGGCCCCAGCTATTTTTAATAATTTAAATGAATCCAAGGCTATATCTTCTGATGGATTTTCAGCATGACCTCCTTTACAAAGATCTGTAAAACCTCCGCAAGTATAAAAAGTCAAAGGCGCCGGGTCTTTTGCAAATTCATTTATCAGCTCTGTTTTGTATTCGTTATTTTTAAAATATTCGAGGGCGCTATCTGCACTCATTTCCTCTACTTGCCAAGCTTTCCAATTCTTTAAATTCTTTTTCATCAAGCTTTCTATTTTTAATAGATCACTTTCTGTAAGAGATATTTCTCCAAAGTCAAAGTCATAATAAAAGCCATTGTCTATAGCGGGGCCGATAGTTGGCTTTGCGTCTTTGTATATTTCGAGCACTGCCTGCGCCAAAACATGAGCTAGGGTATGTCTTTTGTTTTGTAGTTTTACTTCATCTTGGTTTCCACTTTGATTTTCTTTTGCCATATATTTAAAGGTTTATTCTTTCATTTTAGCATGTTTACAGTTTTTACCAAATAGATTTTTATAACTTGTCGCAGCACCAGGCTTTAGCTTAAATGTATTGACAAATATGAATATTATGATATTATATAAATTAGTAAAACCTCTTTGACTTTAGCTCTTGAAAGGAGCTCCCGATGAATATGGTTAACCCACTCAAAACGATCACGCCAAGTGAACGCCTCTGGGTGCACTCAGACTTTAAAGACCTCATCTATCTTGGCGAGTGCTATGATGATATACGACCACTTACATTGCTTCACACTGTCCCTTTGGGTGGTTGGGAAGATGTTGATGTTGCAAGTTTTTTCGGCGGAGGAGATGCACTGTTTGCTCGCCGAACAAAAATGGGCCAGCTGGTGCGCGAAATTAAACTCGCATTTGATGGCGAGAAAGGTCTTTTTAAGAAAGGTGCGCGCAACTTATTTTATCTTCAAGCTTGGTCTGGAGGTGTATGTCCAGTACAGCTTTCTTGTTCAACAAGTAGCAGTGTTTGGAAACTCGATGTTTTTGTTTTCGGCTCCTTCCACCGATACCCAGAGGGTACAAAGGTCTACGGCAACTAAGTCCGCCGCCCTCAAAGAGTGGGCAAAATGCTAAGTGCAAAGAGGTGAGGCCGCGATTTTTCGCGGTCTTTTCATTTCAAATTTTTAAAAATTTTTATCACAAATTTACTTGACAATTTTCTATAATAAGATATAAATGTATCTACATATAAAATATGAACACAAATATATACAAACAAACAAATAATAATGTATTCAAAACTTGGATTTATTTCCTAGTATTTGCTTTATTACTTTCTCTTGTAGGTTTTATTTTGGCGACTATTTTTCAAAATGCTACCTTTTTATACATCGGTTTTCTTTTTGCTATCGGTACCAATATTTATTCTTATTGGTTTTCGGATAAAATGGTGCTATCTATGGCGGGTGCAAGGGCGGTGGAAGCTGGAGAATACCCGGAGCTGGTGGCTATGGTGACGGACCTATCTCTAAAAGCAGATCTACCACTTCCAAAGATATATATAATGAATGACCCATCGCCAAATGCATTTGCTACAGGACGCAACAAATACCATTCGGCCATAGCCTTTACCACAGGCATACTGGCACTACTTGATAAAGATGAGCTGGCGGGAGTAGCGGCACATGAGCTAGCACACATAGCAAATCGCGATACGCTGATAATGACAGTGGTCGCTGTCATGGCGTCAGTCATCACACTAGTTGCAAACTTTGGTATGCACTTTACAAATAATAAAAATGAAAATAGTAATGTGATTTTAAATATACTTGGCTTTGTGTTTGTGCTAGTACTGGCACCGCTCGCGGCCACCATAGTACAAATGGCGATATCTCGCAAAAGAGAATTCTTCGCGGACGCTAGCGCTGCTGACCTGACAAACTATCCACTCGGTCTTGCGAATGCTCTAAAGAAAATAAGTAATTTCCCGATAGGGTTGCAGGATCCAAATACTGCCATCGCTCATCTTTTTATATCCGATCCATTTAAGTCGGAAGGCTATGATGATGAAAATCATAATCATATAAATCAAACCACACCTTGGTATGCAAAATTATTTATGACACATCCGCCGGTAGATGAGAGAGTAAAGGCACTTTTGGGTGAGTAGATTTCAGTACTTTACTTTTTATCTGTTTTGTGGTATTCTTTGTTTAGTTTATCGGGTGATGATTCGGTAAAAAAACGTAAACAAAATGAAGAGGTAAAAAATGTTTTACACCGCAAACGCTCAAGAAAAGTTTTTTTCAAAAGTTTTTACAGCAACAGACTATATGACTGATCGGGAAGCAATTTCTCACCTCACTGGTGACGGATTTCCCTCTCTTGAAAAAAAGCAAGAGATTTCAGCTGATGCTGAAAAAATAGATGAGATGCTTACCAGGTTTGCAGCAAGCAGTGAAAATGGTACAAGATTTCATTTGCGCACACATGTTTTTTATCTTATGCCTCTGTTGAATCCCAAAATTCTTTCAGAGGGCATTGTTCCAGACCTAATTCCCTTGATTGCAACTTGGAATTCAGGTAAAGCCCCAAATGGCTTTGATACAAGCTCTGCAAAATTTGGAGAGACTATATGGCCTGTCTTTACTAAATTTCATGTTTGTTCTTATAAGGATCCGTGGAAAAAATATTCGCCATATTTGTAAGTATTTATGACTTAGGCAAAACGGCCCCCTGCGAAATTCATTTTTTGCTGGGGGCTTTCTTTTTTTATTTTTTTTTGCTATTGTATAAGTACGGTAGTAGCTGTGCTCTTTCTTGTTTGTTGCACAAGAAATAGAGGTGAAGCTTTGCCCATGCAGGCAGCGGTGCCCATTAGTCCAGGTAAAAAACTGAAAAGGTGAGTAGCTGAGCTCACGACTGCAGGTTTCAGCCTATTGGTAGGCAAAAGCCTATCCTGTGGCCGGCACGCAAAGCGTGCCGGCCATTTTTTTGTGATATAATGTACCAATGAAAAGTCTGCTGCAAAAACTACCAAATCAATTTGAAATGAAAAGCGCCTGGCCGCCTGCAGGTGATCAGCCAAAGGCTATAGAGCTACTTGTAAAAGGTCTAAAGAAAAATCTAAAAAAGCAGACACTGCTTGGCGTGACGGGCTCCGGCAAGACCTTTACCATAGCCAATGTAATAAATGAAGTCAAAAAGCCGACACTGGTCATAGCACACAATAAAACACTCGCCGCGCAGCTAGCGCAGGAGTTTAAAGAATTTTTCCCAAATAATAAAGTGCATTATTTTGTATCTTACTATGACTATTATCAGCCAGAGGCCTATGTCTCGGCTACCGACACATATATAGAAAAGGATGCGAGCATAAATGAAGAAAT
>JAYWGA010000074.1:0-5152 GCA_043778525.1 bacterium | reverse complement strand
GATTTTTAGTCGAGGTGATCTATTTTCTGTGCAAGATAGGGTGGGTTTACTTGGTAAAAGGATGAAGCTTTTTAAACTTCGTACAATGGAGACTACAGACGATGGTGGTTTATATGATTTAAAAGGTGGAATGATGATGCATAAACTGGGAAATAAAGTGACTAAAATAGGTCAATTTTTAAGAAAAACAAGGCTAGATGAATTTACTCAATGTATAAATGTCATAAAGGGAGAAGTTTCTATAATAGGTCCGAGAGCTGACATTATAGGAGTGTACAATGATATGTCTAAGAAGATAAATAACTTCGATCTTAGGCTCTTTGTGCCGCAGGGTCTTACTGGTTGGGCTCAAGTGCATATGAATTATGCACCAAAGACTTTAGAGCAACATGTCGAGCGTTTTGCTTATGAGCTTTACTATATTAAACACAGATCTATTTTTATAGATATTTCTATAATACTCAAAACAATAAAAACTCTAATATCAAGGACAGGTGCTTAAGTGTTTAGACTTTGTATCTATTTATTTTACCTCCTATTTGAGCGCAAATACCGAGCATTCCTAGTGTTAATATCATCGAAGTCGATCCATGGCTCACCAGAGGTAGTGGCACGCCTGTAAGGGGTATTGCACCGCTTATAGAGCCTATATTTAAAAATGATTGAGAAGATAAAACAACTGCCACACCCGTTAATATACTTTTATAATAAATGTCATTTGATAAAAAACCTAAAAAAAGTATACGCAAAGAAAGACTGAGCAATAGTATTATAAGAAAAATACTACCAACAAAACCAAATTCCTCAGCTATGACCGCAAAAATAGAATCCCCAACAGGCTCTGGTAGATGATAATATTTTTGAGCACTTTGTGCATAGCCGTATCCAGTCAGGCCTCCGCTGCCTATTGATATGAGGCCTTGATTCAGTTGATAGCTTTTGCCCAAGAGATCAGTAGTAGGATTTAAAAAAGTTGATATTCTTTCATTGGCATGTGGGTAATAAAGATAAAAAGCAAAAAGACAAAAAATAAAAAGCATCACCCCTATCACTACATCTTTTATTTTTGCGGCTACTGCTACAAAAACACCAAAGGCACCAGCCAGTATAATAGAAGTAGTCCCAAAATCAGGCTCGACAAGTACTATAATAGAAAGCAGTGCAATAGCTATAACTGGCAAGATTCTATATCTATAGTCGCTTATGCTTTTGTAATATTTGCCATAAAAAGTGGCCAAAGCTAAAATGCTAGAATATTTAAAAATCTCACTGGGCTGAAAAGAGAATCCAAAAATACTAATCCATCTATATGATCCATTAAAATAAAACCCTATACCAGGTGCAAAAACTAAAGCACAGAGAATAGTAGCTATGATGAAAATAAAATAAGAAGTTTTTTTCCAAAATTTATATGGTATAAAAATACCAATTATAAAGCTCAAAGATCCTAAAAGGATGCCAAAGAAAAACTGATTACTTAATATATTGAAAAATTTTTCTTCATTTCGAGCCATGACTCCAAGGCTGGCTGAAAAAAACATCAAAAATCCAATTATTAAATAAAATATAGTAAAACCAAAAATGTATTTATCTACTTTTGTTTTCATATGTTATAGAGATCCAGCTAAGGCAAAAACTATTCCTAAAAACGAACATATAATACCAGATACCCAATATTTCATAACTATACTACTTTGCTGCATGCCTTTCATTTGAAAATGATAATGTATGGGTGCAATTAAAAAAACTTTTTTGCCATTTCTATATTTTTTTGAAAGTATTTGTATTACCGCACTCACTGGTGCTGACAATAACGGTATTGATATTATGATTAAACTTAAAATTTGATTTGTTAGAAAAGCGACTAGTGTGAGGGATATTATCAGTGAAAGTATGCCAGTTTCGCTATTATAAAATTTTGCAGGAGCTATATTAAACCACAAAAAAGCAAAGCAAGCCCCGACCACAGCAAAACAAAAAGCGGCTATATCTATTTGGGATTGTGATACTGCAATAATACCAAAGCTAGCAAAAGCTATAGCAAAAAGACCCCCGGATAATCCATCTATACCATCTATAATAGATGTAGAAAACATAACAATGGTAAAAAAAGATATGAGAAAGATGATACTAATACCGACATAAAAACTACCAAAAAAAGGTATAAAAATACTAGTAAATCCCAATTTGTAGAAAAACCAATAACCCATAGCAAGTGAAAGTGTAAAAATAATAACCAGTCTCCACAAAAATGATAGACCTTTATTTCCAATTAAAAATACTTTTTTTCCACAAGAAGATATATCATCGAGGCCACCAAGTATCCCAGCAAAAAGCATTCCGAATATGATAAGCCAAGTTTGATTTCTACTTATAAAGTCTATTTTTTCTGGAAAAATATCAAAAATTCTAGGAAAAATCCAAAAGATAAAAGAGGTGAGGATTACTGAAAACCAGATCACGGCACCGCCTAGTCTTGGTACTTTTTTTATTTCGTCATTGTGTATTTTTTGGGTGAGTATCGCCGCACTTCCATCTAAGGCTTTTTCCACATTTTTCTTTTTCCACATTTCATATTTTAATAATATTTTTATAAAAAATGGTGAAAGTAAAATGCCAATAGAGAAAGATAAAATAGCAGGCATCAATATTTTTATTGCATTTATTGTCATGGTAAAAAAAGTATAGCATGCTAGGGGTTTGCTTGCATCTTTGGCAAAAAAGGTAGTATATTGTTTAATTTTTTTATATCAGAAAATCTACCTTCGCGACTAGATCCCAGCACTACTATTATATATTTTTTGTCTGGAGTGGGGGAGCTTATTATTATTAAATTGCCGCCGGCTATATCTGTAAAACCTGTTTTACTAGAAAGAAGTCCAAAAGTTTTGTCGCTATCTTTATTTGTATTTTCTAGCTTTCCTATTTTATCAAATTTAGTATCTTGAAAAAGAAAATTATAATTTTCATAAAAATAAATGTATACCTCAGCAATACTTTTTGCACTACCCAGATTAGAGGGCTTTTCTTTGTCTAGATCAAGACCTGTTAAATTAACAAATTGCATATTGTTTATTTCTTTACTTTTCAAAAAAATGTTTGTCTCTTCTATTAAATCTTTTTTATAAAAAAATTTAAATTCTTTTCCTAAAATATTCATTGCATCATTTGAGGATTCTATTAAAATTTTATCTATTAATTCCTTTTTTTTGATATCAATATCTTTCAGGTTATTATTTTTTGTAAATTCAAGATATGCGGACAGGGACACTACTTTACTTAGAGATGCTAGTGGTAGTATCTCGTTTTCATTTTTAGAAAGCACTATTTTTTTCTCATTTATATCATAAACCAGAAAACTCTTTGCCTCGAGCTCTACTTTTTCGGGCACCAGCAAAATATCTTTTTTAAAATCTCTAATATCTACAGTTTTTTCATTAAGCTTAATTATAAAAAAACTGCAAATAAAAATTGCTATTATTATATAAAAATAAATCAAAAAGTTTACTTTGTGCATGTTTTAATTTTCTTCACTCAAAAGCTCCTGTAGCTGCTTTTCTATTTCATCTATATTTTCTATTTCAGCTTTATCTTTTATACCTAAATATCTTAAAGTTTCTACGCTCACAGTGTAAGACTTTTTATTTTTACTTTCTACTTTTTCTATAAGGCCTCGCAGTATAAGGGTTTTGAGGCTACGGCTAGAGTCTACTCCTCTTATAAAGTCTATTTCAGCTTTTGTTGCTTCTGTTTTATAGATTATGACAGACAGTGTTTGTAGGCTGCTTTCGGATAGCGGCTTGCTAAGCTCTGTCACTTCATCTTTTGAAAGTATTTCGGCTATTTCTTTATTTGTGATTATAGATATGCTTTTTTCATTTATAATAAAATCCATTCCGACAAGATTTAGTAAATTTTCTATATTTTCTTTTTCACTTAAGATATCTTTATTTTCCAAATCCAAAATGCTGCTAACATTTTTAATTTCCAGGCTTCCACCTTCTGAAAGGACTATTTGTATTATTTTTTGAGCTAGATTCATATTTCTTGTATTATAATATCACCAAAATGACTTTCTTGCATTACTTCTATTTCGCCTATTTTTACTAGCTCCAGTACAGCCAGAAAAAGTATTACCACTGTTTTTTTATTTTTATTTTTAAGCCTTTCATCATCTCCAGCGTCATGTGCAGAGTGCAAGCTAAAGTTTTTAAGTCTCTTGATAATATTTCGCATATGGTTTAATGCGTCTTCTATTTTTATTTTTTTGTCTACTTTTATTTCTTGAAGATTATTTTTTATTGGCGCTATTTCTTTTAGTCTTACTTCTATGTATTCTTTAGCAAAAGAAAGGCTCATTTGAGGGTCAGGGATAAAAGATTTTCTTTGTATATTCGCAGTTTTACTTTCTAAAAGTTTTAAAGTATTTTTACCAAAAAGGTTTTTTATATTTTTAGAAAATAATTTCATCAGGCTGTATGCCTTTAGCTGGTTTTCTAAAAGAGTGATGCTGCGAGTTTCTTCTTCTTCAAAAATACTTTCTGGTAAAAGGGATTTTGATTTTAAAAGTATGAGTACGGATGCGGTAGATATAAAACTAGATATTTCTTTTAGTTCTTGGCTGCCTACACTTTTTATAAAATCTATAAAATCCTCAGTAATAGATGCAAGACTAAATTCACTTACAGATAGAGATCTTTTTTCTATCATTTCATGTAGTATGGCTATCGGGCCTTCAAATATTGATGTTTTTACTACAAATTTCATGTTTTTAATTTAATATAGTTTATCATCTTAGGCATTTTTTACAAACAAAAAACCTACCAAATGCAAACGGCAGGAGATCTGCAGAGTGCTTTATGGTAGGCTACGTTCTAGGTTTTTGGGCGGCTTTGTAAACATATGTATTCAAGGCAGCCGCTATTTCATCATACCCAGAATTAGTTAAAGCTATAATTATTAAGCCCAAATTTTCGTAAGATGACCCAATTGTGCTTGGAAAATAAAGGCCCAAAGGAAGGGGAAACTGCTTAACTGGAGCAGTGCTTTCAACTAAGCCCTTAGTGTTTTTGATTAAACTTTCAATTTCCTTGATTTTGAATAAGATTTCATCTGGCAGTACAGCGCCAAATTCTCCATCAAGCATTTCCTT
>JAYWGA010000073.1:0-2009 GCA_043778525.1 bacterium | reverse complement strand
AGCATGTGAGTAAAGGCTTTGTGTATTTGCCGAGTGATATAAAGGTGATAGTACTCGTAAATAAAGGTTCAGCCTCAGCTAGTGAGATCTTGGCAGGAGCGCTGCAGGATTATAAAAAAGCAAAGATACTAGGAGAGGTATCTTTTGGAAAAGGCTCGGTGCAGGAATATATAGAGCTGCCACAAAAGACCTCAGTAAAAATAACTGTAGCAAAATGGCTGACGCCAAATGGCAACTCCATCTCAGATCATGGTGTTACGCCGGACATCATAGTGCCTTTTAAAGAAAATCTCAAAAACAAAAAAGCCGACAATCAACTGGACTATGCCTTAAAAGTATTTTACTCATGGAATACTTTTGAAAAGTATAATGCAAATGACAAGACGCAAATAAATACTGCAAGTAGCACGCCAAAATAAACAGAAAATCAGGGCTTGCAATTATTTTTAAACTATATATAATATAAATATATCAATACGAGAAAGGATCCGAAAAGTGTAAGTGCTTTAGGAGCCTTTTTCATTTATAGATATCTGATTTTTTACATTGAAAAGAAAATCGTAAAATTCAGAACCTAATTTTTTGTAAAGTGAAGAATAAAACTTTTTATTCGGAAATAGAATTTTTAAGAATTTATTTTTTAGAATTAAATAATCTACTAATTTTTTATAATCTCCATCACCAGATACGAGCACTATTTTTGAGAAAGCAGAATTGTCTAAAAGATTTTTCATAATTTCAAAAATAATATCGCTATCCACATTTCCTTTTTTCTTACCCACAGAGCTATAATGATGCTCTTTAAAAATAACTATAAATCCTGCTTTTTGTAGATTGTTATATAAATCCTGCTGGTTTTCTAAAATGTATCCAAGAAAATAATAAGCCTCAGATACATTATATTTATCATTTAAATATATTCTAAATTTTACAAAGTCTACCTTCCAGTTTTCTTCGGTAGTACCTAAATGTAGATTTTGTCCATCCACAAAAGCTATGTTATTCATAGCTTGAGTATATATCAAAAACAAAAATAGAGAAGTTTAATTTAAATTTGTTTTGTGTTATTATTACTTTTGTAATAAGAGAATTCGCATAGTGGCCTAGTGCACTACCTTGGAAAGGTAGCAAGGTGAAAGCCTTCAGGAGTTCGAATCTCCTATTCTCTGCAAAATTATAAATATATGAATACCTTATTAAAACCAGAAGATATATTGTATACAGCATTTTTTGTAGATGACATAGAAAAGCTTTTGCAAATGTTTCCAGCAAAGCATTCAAAAGTATTTGCTCATCATTCCACAAATTGGTTTAAGCCCACAGATATAAGTGATTTGGAAGTAGGTAAGAAAAGCTTTTTAAAAATAATTGGACAAGCCTATGATGAAAAAGGATTTGCAGTCCTCGTAGAAAATAATAAGTCAAAATTTAAATTTCCACACATCACTATTTCTTGCTCGGAGGACACTGCTCCATTTTATTCAAATGAGCTATTGGAAAAAGCTTCTAAAGATGGCTCTCTAGAGATACTTGAAAAACCTTTATTTATTGAAGTGACAGAAGGATACTTAGATTTCAATAAAAATACGATAATCTAAAAAGAGTAATTACAAAAACCCTAGTTTGCAAAAAGTGAAAGATTTTTAGCTCCGGAATGTAATATTTTGTATAATACATTCACAATATTATTTTATGAAAAAAATATGCATACTATTTGGAGGAAAGTCACCCGAGCATGAGGTGTCTATAAAATCAGCTATAAATGTTTTAAACGCAATAGATAAAAGTATATTTGAAATAACAAATATTTATGTGGGTAAACTAGGAGCTTTTTATAAAGTAGAAAATATAAACAAAACAGAAGATTTAAATAGTTTAGAAACTTTTGACATAAATAATTTTAAAGACTTTGATAAAGTATTCCCAGTGATGCACGGGCCAAATTGCGAAGATGGAAAAATGCAAGGGTTTTTTGAAACTTTAGGCGTAGCATATGTGGGTCCAAATGT
>JAYWGA010000072.1:0-2009 GCA_043778525.1 bacterium | reverse complement strand
AAAGTCACGTCTCTTTGTGCTTCGTGATACTGGCGGCATTACTTTTGATAAAGCTCAGCAATATGCAAAAGCGGCAAGTAAGGCGACAGGGGTGCGCGCTGCTTTGATACTGGCCATCTTAAAACAAGAGAGCAATCTCGGCTCAAATGTAGGTCGATGTACTCTGTCTGATGCGGCGACTGGCGCTGGTATAAACGTGACTAGCGGCAACACAATGCAAAGAGTAATGAATCCGACCCGTGATGTGCCTGTATTTATCACGCTGATGCAAAGTCTAGGAAGAGATCCTTATAAGCAGCGTATATCTTGCCCGATACCTGGCATAGGCTGGGGAGGGGCTATGGGTCCGACGCAATTCATTCCTTCGACTTGGGTGTCCTACAGGGCGAGAGTCTCAGCTCTCACAGGTGATGATGCTGACCCATGGAATGCCTATGATGCTATCTTTGCCACAGCACTTTACCTTTCTGATAGAGGTGCGGGAGGTGGCGACGAGAGAAATGCAGCTTGTAAATATTATTCTGGTCGTAGCTGCTCATCATCTGGCGCGGCTGCTGGATATGGTAATTCTGTAATGCGACACGCGGAAAATTTCCAAAGAGACATAGATACCTTGCAAGATTCTCAGTAAAATGTTATTATACTCAATAAATAAAGACAAATAAAGATAAAGAATATGAAAAAAGATATACACCCAAAAAGCCAAACTGTAGTTTTTAAAGACGCCTCTAGTGGTTTTATGTTCCTCAGTACTTCTACACTTAGCCCTAAAGAAACTGCAGAATTTGAAGGAGCTAGCTACCCACTAGTAAATATAGAAATCTCAGCTGCATCTCACCCATTTTATACTGGCCTCGATAAAGTACTCGACACTACAGGACGTGTGGATAGATTCAAAAAAAGAGCAGCTGGAAAAACAGCTTAACTTTACTCTTTTGTGAAAGAAGAAAAAATAGAAGATAGACTAGAAGAATTAAAAAAAAATTATAAAACTTCATACCTTGCAGGTGAGTATGAGGCCGTTTTGGAATTGATTAAAAATACAGAAGAGCTGCTACTCGATGAGAGTATGAAAGAAATAGCAGAGGATGAGCTAATATCTTTAAATGAAAAAAAGGAGAGCTTAGAAAAGACTTTACAAAACATAATAGAAAAAGAAAAAGAGGAAGTAGAAAATCCAAATGCTTTGGTACTAGAAATACAAGCCGGTGCGGGCGGTGACGAGTCATCGCTATTTGCAGCGGAGCTCGCAGGTATGTACACAGCTTACGCTAAGATAAAAGGTTGGAGCACAAATGTGGTGGACTCTTCGGAGTCGGCTGCTGGCGGCTACAAAGATATATCCATAGAAATAAAAGGAGCTAGTGCCTGGGGTGAGCTATGCCGCGAGACGGGAGTGCATAGAGTGCAAAGAGTGCCAGATACAGAAAAAAATGGCCGCATACATACCAGTACCATTACGGTAGCAGTACTGCCTGTACGCGAAAAGGTGAAGTTTGACCTGGATATGACTGAAGTGGAGTTTGAGACTTCTCGCTCGGGTGGTGCTGGTGGGCAAAATGTAAACAAAGTAGAAACAGCAGTAAGAGCCATACATAGACCCACTGGTCTTTGGTTTCGCTGTACTTCGGAGCGTAGTCAGCTACAAAATAAAGAAAAGGCGATCTTGATGCTACAAACAAAACTACTTCAGCTAAAGGAGGAAGAAGAAGCCAAAAACTGGTCTGCCGAAAAGCGCTTGCAGGTAGGGCGAGGGGACAGATCTGAAAAGATACGTACTTATAATTTTCCGCAGGACCGCATTACAGATCATAGGGTAAAGCAGTCTTGGAGCAGTATCCCCAGAGTAATGGCTGGCGACTTTGGCAAGATAGCTGAAGCAGTAAAAGAAGGAAAGGTGGGAGACGCTACGGATGAATAATTTATAAAATATGCTAAACTTAAATATATAAAAATATGAGTAATAATACAAACACTATATATAGTATAAAATTTGATAAAAATATGAA
>JAYWGA010000071.1:0-15848 GCA_043778525.1 bacterium | reverse complement strand
CTCCAAGTAGAAAAGACGTAAAAGCTTTTGAATACGGAATATATCTGACTATGTTTTCTACTATTTTATTTTTTGTAGGTTCGCTTATTGCTGTTATTTACAATTTTCTTATGGGCGAGCTGTCTGTGGTGTTTGGACTAAAGCTTTGTGTGGTGCTACTTGTTTCCCTTTCTCTTTTTGGATACTCATATTTTTCTCTCAGAAGAGACTTTACTAAAAAAACTATTTTGCCAAAAGTCTTTACCCTTTCATCTGTTTTGGTGGTCATAGCTGGACTGGCTTATGCTATATCTGTACTCGGGTCTCCAATGGAAATGCGCAAAAGAAAATTTGACGATCTTAGACTTTCAAATCTATCCGAAATACAAAACCAAGTGCTAAACTTTTGGCAAAAGGAATATAAGCTACCAGAAAATCTAAGCTCTATAAAAACAGATGGTATGGGCAACTTTAATCTTTCTATAAAAGATCCAAAGAGTAAAGTAGAATATGGCTACGCCGTAATAGAAAACTCTACCAGCACAAAAGCTACTGCCGAAGCTTGTAGAAACTTTTTCCCGAGTAGATTTACAAATGTGACGGACACGGCTACTATAAAATGCGAAATACCAAGTAAGGCTACTTTTAAAGTATGTGCCAATTTTGAAACTGTACGCGTGTATGATGAAAACGGACTGGATCAATCCAAAAATGGCTTTAACGGCATAAACGAATATGGCTTTATCACCTCTCCAAACTTTGTGAGCGCAAGACCTAGTCTCAATGATATGAGTTATTATTCTGGTGGTGACAATAAAAATATCTCCTGGAATCACACTAAGGGTGAGCATTGTTTTACTAGAGTGATAGACCCTAGCAAATATACTAGCTATAAATAATATTTTAAGTATTATTATTTATGAGCTTTTTAGAAAACTTGGAGTGGAGATACGCGACTAAAAAATTTGACGGTAGCAAAATAACTGAAGACAAAGTACAGCAAATAAAAGACTCTATAAGGCTTTGTCCCAGCTCTTTTGGTGTGCAGCCGTATCATGTGGTTTTTGTAGAAAATAAAAACACGCTAGAAGTATTAAAAAAGTATTCCAAAAGAAATGAACTACAGCTAGAGACATGTTCACACCTGCTTGTCTTCTGTGCTCGCATGGACTTGCAAAAAAGATTTGAACAAATAGAAAAAATACAAGGCAGAGAAAAGGGGATTTTAAGTAAAGTGGGTTTTATCTTCCAGCATTTTATTTTTATTTTTAATATAATGTTTGGTAGAGTATTTACTAAAAAGTCCTGGGGCTCAGCTCAAACATATCTCGCGCTCGGTTTTGCTATGGCTGCCTGCACGGAGCTAAAAGTAGATTCGTCACCACTTGAGGGTTTTAATTCTACAAAATTCAAGAAAACCTTAAAGCTGCCAAGACACGTACACCCGGTAGTACTGCTCGCTGTAGGCAATAGAAGTAGCGAAGACAAAGTTTATCCTAAAGCTAGATTTGCTGAGGCAGATTTATTTACACAAATAAAGTAATTTCTACTTAATTTTTTTGTCTTCAGATATTTCCTCCACATCTTCTTGCAAGTCTTCTATGTCTTCTGATATTTCTTCTACATCCTCGGAGATGTCCTCGATATCTTTTTCTATTTCCTCCACATCCTCTTGGATTTCCTCGATATCTTTTTCTATACCTTCTACATCCTCTTGTATGTCTTCTATGTCTTCAGATATTTCTTCTACATCTTCTTGTATATCTTCGATATCCTCACTTATCTCTTCTATATTTTCTTCTACATGCTCTATGCTTATATTTGTCCTGTTTATAGACATCTGTATAAAGAGAGCAAGATAAATAGCCTCAAGTGAAACTATAGCAGTCAGTACGGTAAAAGACTTTTGCAGGTCATATCCAAAAAGCGGACTAGAGAGAAAAACAGCAAAACAAATAGTGTGCAAAATAATAGACTCAGTAGATCCTATCCAAGTAGTAAACTTTTCCGACCAATGTATTTGCTTCAATTCTTTTATCTTAGACAGCTTGGTTTGGTTTTTATTTTTGTTTTTCATATATTTTCTTTTTTAAAGCTTTTGTAGTATTATTTATATTATATATATACCAAAAATACAATTTATGTCAATCAATAAAATCCCTTATAGCCCGAAAGATATTGAAAACAAGTGGAAAGACTATTGGCTTGAGCATAAAATCTACAAGACAGAAATAGATAAAAGTAAGGAAAAAATGCATGTGCTAGATATGTTTCCTTATCCATCTGGAGAAGGTCTTCACGCTGGGCATTGTAAAGTGTTTTCAGCATCCGACGCCTATGCAAGATTTAAAAGAATGCAAGGATACAATGTCTTGCATGCTACAGGCTGGGATGCCTTTGGCCTGCCTGCTGAGCAGTACGCTCTCAAAAATAAAGTACATCCAAAACAGACTACTAAAACGAATACCGAAAACTATAAAAGACAAATGCAGCTGATGGGACTTTCCTATGACTGGGACAGGGAGATAAATACTACCGATCCAAAGTTTTATAAATGGACGCAGTGGATATTCTTAGAATTATATAAAAAGGGACTCGTCTTTGAGAGCTATGAGCCTATCAACTGGTGTCCGTCATGTAAGACCGGCCTTGCCAATGAGGACCTAGAAGATGGCAAATGTGAAAGGTGCGGTAGTGTGGTAGAAAAAAAGCCGATACGTCAGTGGGTAATACGTATCACCGACTATGCCGAAAAGCTTTTGAAAGGAGTCGACGACCTCGAGTGGAAAGAGAGTATAAAAGAGCTGCAAAGAAACTGGATAGGAAAGTCAGAGGGCGCTGAAATAGATTTTGAATTAAAGTCAAAAGAAGGGGTTTCTTACTCAAACAAATTCACCATCTTTACCACTCGCCCAGACACGCTTTTTGGCTGTACTTATACTGTTTTTGCACCTGAGCATGCGCTCGTGCGAGAGATGCTAGATAAAAATATAATTAAAAATAAAGAAGAGGTAGAAAAGTATATAGATGAGGTAAAAAATAAAACAGAGATAGAGCGTAGTGCCGAAGGGAAAGAAAAAACAGGTGTGAGACTCGAAGGGGTAGCGGCGATAAACCCGGCGAACAAAAAAGCAGTGCCAGTCTATATAGCCGACTATGTGATGGCGAGCTATGGCTCGGGGGCTATAATGGCCGTACCCGCTCATGATGCGCGGGATCTTGAGTTTGCGGTAAAGTACAATATAGAAGTATTGAATGTAATCGAGCCTGTATACACAAGAGAAGACGCTCTGTCTATAAAAGATTTTAAAATTAAAAATAAAATAGTAGCTATAGTAGAAAATGAGAAAGAGGAAATTTTAATTGTAAATTGGGGACCAAAAATGGGTGGAAAATTATTTTTAGGAGGCACTATAGAAGAGGGTGAAAAACCAGAAGAAACAGCCCTAAGAGAGCTAAAAGAAGAGACAGGATATACAGATATAAAAATAATATCTGTATCTGATGAGAGTTTTGATTATAAATATTTTGCGCATTCAAAGGGAGTAGCTTTTAATGCTATTACAAAGTTTGTGCATATAAAATTAAATAGTTTAGAAAAAATAGAGCAAAAACTAGAAGAGGATGAAAAAAATAAATTTGAAATAGAGTGGCTAAATAAAAATATTGCTGAAAAAGAAGTGGTAGAAGTTTTGCATAAATATGCCTTTGATAAATTTATTTTAAATAAAGTATATGCTGGCTCTGGTAAGCTACATAACTCTGAAAATTTTAATGGAATGTTTAGTGAAGAAGCTGGGAGGAAGATAGTGGAGTATGTAGGGGGAAAAATGGTGACAAAGTATAAGTTGCGAGACTGGGTATTTGCCCGTCAAAGATATTGGGGTGAGCCTTTTCCTATAGTTTTTAACAAAGAGCATAAGCCTTTCCCAGTGGCTGCATCCGAGCTACCTGTAGAGCTACCTGATGTAAAAGAATATGAGCCGACAGGCAATGGCGAAAGCCCGCTAGCAAATATAAAAGACTGGGTGGAGGTGAGGGGTGTGATAAATGAGGCGGGGGAGTTTATAAAAAATGAGAGTGGTGAGATGTTTTATCGTGAGACAAATACTATGCCACAATGGGCGGGGAGCTCTTGGTATTGGCTGCGCTATATGGATCCAAACAATGAAAATAGATTTGTGGGAATAGAAGAGGAAAAATATTGGAGTGGTAAAGATCAGACGGTAGATATGTATCTCGGAGGTATGGAGCATGCGACAAGGCATCTTATTTATGGCAGGTTTTGGCATCAATTTCTTTTTGATTTAGGATACGTCACTGCTCCAGAGCCATTTAAAAGATTAGAGGCAGTGGGACTAGTTTTGGCAGAGGATGGCTCTAAAATGAGTAAGAGGTCCGGAAATGTAGTCAACCCAGATGATGTGGTAGAGAGATTTGGGGCTGACACTATGCGCGTGTATTTATTTTTTATGGGGCCATATCATGACAGTGTGTCTTGGAATGAAAAAAACATAATAGGATCTAGGAGATTTTTGGAAAGAGTCTGGGCTTTGCAATACAGCGTAAATAATGAGTTTATCGATACGCCGGAGGTGATAAAAGAGCTACACAAAACCATAAAAAAAGTGGGTCTTGATATAGAAAAGCTTGGCTTTAATACTGCTATCTCGCAGCTGATGATACTCTTAAATAAAATCGAAAAAGAAAATGTCTACGCGGGAGGTCTGTTTGGTGTGTCTTTTGAGACTTACAGTATATTCTTAAAACTGCTCGCCCCTTTTGCACCTTTTATGACTGAGGAGATATTTGCAAGTTTTGGAGGTATTACTAAAAGTGTAAAAAGTATACACCTTTCAAACTGGCCAAAGTATGATGAGGTGAAAATAATAGATGAAAATGTGACACTCGCAGTGCAAATAAATGGCAAGCTAAGAGGAGAAATAAAAGTAAATGTAGACGAAGAGGAGCTGCAGGTTTTAGAGCTATTAAAAGTGCAGGATTTTTATCAAAAATGGACTGAAAATAAAGAGCCTAAAAAAATAATAATAGTAAAAAATAAAATAGTAAATGTAGTAATGTAAAGTCTTGACAAGAAAGTTGACCTAAATAGCGAATTGTGGTAGAATAGGAATAAACAAGTATAAAAAGTTATAAATAATATCAATTAACCTTAAATATCTATATGGCACCAGCTAAAAAAATAAACTTTCAACCAAAGAAAACCACAAAGAAGCTTTTGAATCCTTTAAATCAAAGAGCTAGAGAGGTGATTTCGGGCCGCTTTGGACTAGGTGAGGCTGGTGAAAAGAAGACACTTGAGTCTATTGGTAGAAAATACGGCATCACTCGCGAGCGTGTGCGCCAGATAGAAAACTTTGCATTAAAGCTAATAAAAAAGTCAGAAGAATATATACAAGAGCAGCCAGTGTTTGATGAAGTAAAGAGTCTTATGAAAGATTTTGGTGGTGTGGTACATGAAGAAGATTTTCTTACTCATATAGCTAAAGATAAAATAACTCAAAATCATATACATTTTTATATGGTACTTGGCGATGAGTTTACGGAGTTTAAGGAAGACGAGAGTTTTAATAAAAGATGGTCAGTGGATGAGATGGTGGCCGAGTCTGTACACAATGCATTATCAAAGCTACATACAGATATCACCGAAGAGGAGATGGTAGCACAGGATATATTGCTATCGCAGTTTCTTTCTCAGATGGATGGCTTGCATGACGCTTACAAAAGCAAAGAAGTTTTGCGTAAGTATTTAGAGCTTTCAAAAATACTCGGAGCAAATCAGCTGGGTGAATGGGGACTAAAGTCTTCTCCAAATATAAAGACACGTGGCATAAAAGATTTTGCATACCTAGTAATACGCAAGTCAGGGCGTCCGATGCATTTCAGAGAAGTGTCAAAAGAAATACTCACGCAGTTTAAAAGGAAGGCACATACAGCGACAACACACAATGAGTTAATACGTGATCCTAGATTCGTTCTTGTAGGTCGCGGTATATATGCCATACGCGAATGGGGTCATCAAGGAGGTGTGGTGAGAGATGTAATAAAGTCTGTGCTAGAAAAAAATGGTAAGCCTATGAATAAGGTGGAGATAACCACAGAAGTACAAAAGCAAAGAATAGTGAAAGATAATACGGTACTAGTAAATCTACAAAATCCAACATACTTTGTAAAACATAGTGATGGGACGTATACGGTAAAGAAATAGTAAAGAGAAAAAAGAGCGGCCCCTGCGGAGCCGCTCTTTTGCTTTATATGGGTAAGTGTGGTATTGTATAAAAAGTAAAAAGGCAGTGAGCCTTTCAAACAAACAAAGCGGGAAAATACAATGATCATAGGATCTAGTTTCAACTTACCTACAACCTCATCCAGTCGTATGTTTATCAAAACATATGGTAAGCCTGAAGACTACAGTATGAAAAATGTGCATAATAATAAGAAAAAAGAAGAACTCATTCGTGCGGCATTTAGTAGTATTGATGGGGTGAGGCGATTTTATTCTCCCATACCTGGGACAAAAGGCACTTTCGCAAAAAAACAAGACTTCAAACTCTTGGATAATTTCCGAAATCTTTTTAGAGGTGTCAATGGAGACATTTGTCAAATCGAAGAAGGTGAAGCCTATGTTGTTTCGGCAGCAGATTGTCTTGTTGGTTTTGTCACTCTCTCAAACGATAAAACTTTTGCTTTCCATGCTGGATGGCAAGAGATACTAGGCGTCTCTTCATTTTTGAAACAACAAATTGATGAGGCTTATCTAGAAACATCCTCAAGGGATGTAAGGGCTTGTTTTGGCTTTGCTGCAGCACCAAAATTCTTGTCTCTTAAAGACATGAAAGATGCAAATTCTGATCTTGTAAAAGAGGTTTTAAAGAAAGCAGAAAAACTTGGTGCAAAACAAAAGGGAAAAAGTGGAGATCATGTTGATCTTCTTCTAATGCTCGAGATGTATTTGAAAAATATCTGTGAGCTTAGTTTTTTGCCTCTTTTCTCTAATACCGCCTTACCTGAAGAATTTTGGTCCCATAGACTAGACAAAGGTGCTGGATACAATCTTGTTGTCATCGGCAGACAACGCTAAGCTTAGGCTCAGCCTCATGCGCCCCTACCTGAAACATGGTCGGGGCGCGTTTTACTTTATATTTTTTGAAAAAACTTTTTTTAATATGTTATAATATATTCATGATTTTTTCACTACTTATCAGTCTCATTATTACTTCTATTTTATGCATACTGGTCATCTTACTTTTTATCTATAATCAAAAATGGCTTTTGCGTGTAAATAGAACAAAATATATCAAAGATGCTTTTTATGACAAGCTGGTATATTTAGAAATAAAGCTACCAAGAGAAGTAAGCAAATCTCCTCAAGTGATGGAATTTGTTTTTGACGCTATATATCAGGTGGCAGGTACCCAAAATCTGCATTTTGATAATTGGTTTACACATTTTCTTTCCAATATAGAAAAGTACAGAGCTTTTATGTCCGACAGATATACTAAAGGTATGGTGCGTACTTGGATGTCGCTCGAAGTGGAGAGTCGCGAGGGTCAGCTGCATTTTTATATTGTCACACCAAAAAGATTTCAAGATATTTTATCATCATATATTTATTCGCAGTACACAGGAATAGAAATATCTGAAGCAGAAGATTATACAAATAAAATAAGACCTGAATATCATGGCGGAGAGTATGATACATACACTACTTTTTTTACTTTAAAAGGAAAGGACTATCTGCCTATAAAGACTTATGTGGACTATGGACTAGGCAAAGATCCAAAAGAAGAATACAAAGTAGATCCACTGGTGCCACTACTCGAGTCTTTCGCATCGGTAGGTAAAAATGAACATATCTGGTATCAGGTGACAGCACGTGCGGCTATGGATATAGGCGACTCATGGAAAAAAGCAGGTGAGGCAAGAATAAAAGAAATACTTACTAAAAAAGTAAAAAATGATAAAGGTGAGGAGAAGGAAGAAAAAGTGTCCATGGTATCGCTATCTATACAAGAAAAACAAGAGGTAGAGTCCATACAAAAAAATATACAAAAGCTAGGTTTTGACTGCACTATAAAAGTGATATATTCCGCAAAACAAGGTAGCTATAAAGCTGAGACAGAGCAAATAGTGCGCAACGCTATGAAGAGTTTTAGCAATACTGGCTATAATGAATTTAAAGGAAATAATCAAAACTCGACACAAGCTTGGCATGACTATGAGGATAAAAGAGTGCAAAGAAGAAAGCGTGGTGTGTGGTTTTATCTTTTTGTGATGCGCGATGGGCTATACTATCATGAGCTAGACATAGACGGTAAACCCTTTAAGGCTATGTACGAAAGATTTAAAAAATTTGGTTTTGTACAAGGTAAAGAATATTTTTTTAGTGATTTTAAGCAATATTTTACAGATGCAGGAAAGCTAGAAGAGACTGGGGCTTACTTTGTGCTCAACGCCGAGGAGCTAGCGACTGTCTTTCACTTCCCAGGCAAGGTGCTCGGCGCACCAAATTTTGATCGTATAAACTCTGTAAAATCTGATGCTCCAAATAATCTTCCCGTATAAAATACAGTTATGAAAAATATAAAAAAAATAAATAAAAAAATTAAAATATTTAATTTTAGAAACATAGTTTTGATATCACTTTTGATCTTGGGATTTGTTTATATACAAATATTTTTATCGCCATCTAGCTTTCCAGTAGATAAAAGTTTTATTGTAAAAAAAGGAGACTTAGAATCGGATATTTATAATAGACTTGCCGCTGAAAAATTTATAAGATCAGCATACTTTGCTCGGGTTTTTTCAAAACTTTTTCAAGACAACAACATACAAATAGGCGAGTACAATTTTGGACAAAAGCTCTCACTGTGGCAAATGCTGATATCTCTGCGGATAAAACCGAAGGCAATATCCATCACTGTGCCAGAGGGATATACCAAGTCTCAAATAGCTCAAAGAATAGTAGATAATGGTAGGATTAAAAACTTTTCACAGACAGAGTTTCTTTTGCGGGCCAAAGAAGGGTATTTATTTCCAGAGACGTATTACTTTTATAGCTTTACAGACACGAGTCAGGTGCTAGAAGATATGCAAAATGAATGGACTGATCAAATGGTCAAAACTTTTGGGCGCTTGCCTACCGAGAGCGAGGTGATTATAGCTTCTATATTAGAGCGTGAAGCTAGAAACTTTAACGATATGAAGCTTATCTCGGGTATAATACAAAACAGACTAAGGGTCGGGATGAATTTACAAATAGACGCGACTGTACTTTATGGAGCTGGTATTTGGAAAGACAAGACTACACTTAAAGATTTGGAGTACTTATCGGCATATAATACATATAAAAATAAAGGTTTGCCACAAGGGCCAATATCAAACCCAGGACTTAATTCTATGCGTGCAGCAATAAATCCTGCCAAAACAAATTATATGTTTTATCTTACGGGTCGCGATGGACAAATGTATTATGCTGTGACAGGTGCTCAGCATTTAGCAAATAAAAGAAATTATATCAACCAATAAATAATAAAAGTAGAATATGAAAGAAAGTATATTGGCATTCCTCGATACAGAGACGACAGGTCTCAATCCAGAAAAGCATGAAGTGATACAAGTGGGGGTGGTCTTAGCAAGGCAAATACAAAGAGTGGGCAAAGGTCCTAGTATAGAAATAATAGAAGAGATAGATATGAAAATAAAGCCGTCTCGTATAGAAGATGCGGAGGACGAGGCCCTTCGTATAAATGGCTACAATGAAGCCGAGTGGATGTTTGCGCCGGATCTAAAGCCTGCTATGGAAGTGCTGGCCAAAAAGCTAGAGGGTGCAATAATGGTAGCTCACAATATCGCATTTGATGCACCATTTATGGACAAATGCTTTGAGAGGGCGGGCGTCGAAAATACTATGAAAAGATATAAGCTAGACACTATATCCATAGCCTTTGCTAGATTTTATAATAGGGACAATGACATAAAATATTCACTCGGCTATCTCTGTGATCTTTTTGGTATTAAAAATGAAAATGCCCACACGGCGCTCGCTGACGCTCGCGCCCTTTATCAAGTCTACAAAAAAATGATGGATGCATAATCTTATGAAAAAATTCTTTTCTACTTTATTAAATTTTTTAAACCTAGATTTTTTTGATTGGATTTCTAAAAAATTTGGACTTGAAGAAAAATATAAAGAAGAATCGCTCACAGTATCTTTTTTAAAAACTATCTTCGCCATTTTATTTCCTCTATTCTCTGTATTTGTTTTTGTAGTATTATTATTTGTATTAAAGATTATTATTTATGGAAAATAAACCGAAAATATTGAGTGTGGAAGAAGCTTTTGGTGAAGAGTCTTTAAAAGAGTCCGAGGTTTTAAATTGGTTTGTAGAAGGGGGACTAATACTTAAAAATCGTGAATGGGTGGAAGGTGTGCCAGTTTTGGTCATTTGTGACAAAGAAATAAGGCGCGCTTTTTCTTATGGTAAAGATTATAAACCTATGCAATATCCATCTTTTGCGATACTTTATGATGTGGTAAAATGCCAAGGGTATCAAATAAAAATAGAAATAGGTGGAAACTATGACCTCATATCTATAAATAAAAGCAACGATAGGGCTGTGCTCTCTAGGGCAAAAATAGAGTATGGACAAACAAAAACATTTGCATCACCTAGTGAAAATATTTTTCCACTCACGCCAGAGGAATTTGCAAAAGTTTTGGAAATATCCGAAATAAAATAAATATGAACAGTAAAATGAATAAAAAAAATATTAAAATAAATAAAAAGGTGTACCTGGGACTCTCGGGTGGAGTAGATTCTAGTGTGTCGGCTGTGCTCTTAAAAGAAGCTGGATATGATGTGACAGGGGTGTATATAAAAGGCTGGCAGCCCGACTGGATAGAATGCACCTGGAAAGAAGATAGGCTCTCGGCAATGCGTAGCGCAGCGTATCTCGATATACCATTTAAAACCATAGACCTAGAAAAAGAATATAAAGAAAAAGTAGTAAATTATATAGTGGAGGAGTACGCAAAAGGCAATACGCCAAATCCAGATATGCTTTGCAATAGAGAAATAAAGTTCGGTGCATTTTTAAATTATGCACTCGAGGATGGTGCTGACTTTATAGCCACTGGACATTATGCTCAAAATACTCCCCTCCTTAACAAGGAGGGGCAAGGGGTGGTGTTTAATCTTACACAGTCGAAAGATACAGAAAAAGATCAGACTTATTTTTTATCTCAGCTGACTCAAAAGGAGCTAAAGCATGTGCTTTTTCCAATAGGTCATCTTTTAAAAAGTGAGGTGCGCAAAATAGCGCAGGCGAATAATCTACCAGTCGCAAGCCGTAAAGACTCGCAAGGTATTTGCTTTATTGGCGATATGGATATGGCAGAGTTTTTAAAGCTAGAGCTAAATCCGGTAAAGGGAATAGTGCAAAACGAAAAGGGAGAAAATGTAGGTGAGCATGATGGCGCCATACTCTATACTATAGGTCAGAGGCATGGCTTTGAGATTTTTAATAATGATGAAGAATCTAAAAAGTATTTTGTAATAAAAAAAGATATAGAAAAAAATGTTTTGATAGTTTCTGATAAAAAAATGGAAGAGAAAATAGAAAATATAAAAGAAAATATATTAGAAGTGAAAGAAATATCTTTTACAAACAGTAAAGAAGAAATGAAAATAGCCGATGAGGTATTGGTAATGCTACGCTACCGAAGTGAAAAGCTAAAAGTAAAACTAATAAAAATAGAAAATCAAAATTACTTTTTTGAAATAGAAAAGTATGAAAGATTGCGCGAGTCTGCTGCGGGGCAGTTTGCTGTGTTTTATAAAAATAGTATTTGCCTCGGGGGTGGTGTTATTGCCTAATTTATTATTTTGTGATATTATATAACTCTACCTATGCGGGGTAGAGAAGTGGCATCTCATCAGGCTCATAACCTGGGGACCTAGGTTCGATTCCTAGCCCCGCAACAAAATTTAAACTCCATGAAATTAGTAATAATATTTGGACCACATGCCGTAGGAAAAATGACCGTTGGTCAGGATCTGGAAAAGAAGACTGGGCTTAAATTATTTCATAATCATATGACCATAGAATTGGTTTCCAATTTTTTTAGTTATGGTAGTATGCAAGGAAAAAAATTGGTAAGATTATTTCGTGAAGAAATTTTTGAGGAAGTTTCGAAAAGTGAACTCCCTGGAATAATTTTTACTTATGTATGGGCCCTTAATAAAAAAAGTGATTGGGATTATTTGCAGGATTTATCAAATAAATTTAAAGCTAAAGGTGCTGAAGTGTTTTGGGTTGAGTTAGAATCTGATGTTGAAGAGAGGCTTGTGAGAAATAAGTCAGAAAATAGGCTTAATCATAAGCCTATAAAGAGAAACTTTGAATTTTCTGAAAATGATCTAAAGGAGAGTTTTGCGAAAAATAGACTAAACTCTGATAAAAATGAAATAAAAGAAGAAAACTATATAAGAATAGACAATACAAACTTATCATCTGAAGAAGTTTCGGAAATGATTATAAAAAGATTTAACTTTAATTTTAAATAAAGTCAAGAAAAGATTTTTGTGCTATAATGTCCTTATGAAAAATCTGGAAACTGCTGATATATTTACCCTCGCAAATCTATCTAAAATAGAAATAGATGAGACCGAGGCTGCCCTGCTTTTTGGAGATGTAAATAATATACTCGGCTATGTATCGCTGATAGTAAATGCCGATATAGACGAAATGGCAAAAAGTGCTGGAATAGAAAAAGATGCGTATAATTTTGTGTCCGTGGCTCGAGAGGATAATCCAAGAGCAGAAATAGAATTTGATAGAAATATAATAATGCAAAATGTGAGGGATCTCTCAAGCGATAATTTTGTAAAAGTATCTAAGGTTATAGATAAATAATTGTAAAAATTTTAAGAAATATGAATTTAGAAAATATAAAAAGTATAGAGCAAGCAAGAGCCGGATTTGCATCCGGAGCTTTTTTACCGAGTGATCTCACGGCATTTTATTTAAAAAACATAGAAGCAAACAATAAAAAAGGAAAAGAATTAAATATTTATTTAGAAGTATTTGCAGATGTAATGGATGCTGCAAAGATGGCAGATGCAAAATATAAAGACGGTAGCGCAAGGGAGCTAGAAGGCATACCTTTTGCAATAAAGGACTGCATACTGATAAAAGGAAAAGTGGCAAGTAGCGGATCAAAAATGCTAGAGAGCTTTGTGGCGGCGCAGGATGCTACGGCTATAAAGCTACTTCGTGCAGCTGGTGCAGTATTATTAGGGCGTACAAATATGGACGAATTTGCCATGGGAGGATCTGGAGAAAATAGTGCTTATGGGCCTACTAAAAACCCACTCGATGTGACTCGTGTACCGGGTGGTACTAGCTCAGGCTCGGCTGCAGCGGTAGCAGCAAATATGTGTCTGGTTGCCCTTGGGTCTGATACTGGTGGCTCGGTGAGACAGCCTGGTAGCTTTACTGGAGTATATGGATATAAGCCGAGCTATGGAGGAGTGTCTCGTAGCGGGCTGATAGCTGCAGGATCATCACTAGACCAAATAGGAATACTTGCCAATAATATAAAAGATGTGGAGACAGTATATAAAATAATAGGTAAAGAAGATGTGCTGGATGGCACTAGTATACCTGCAGAAGTGAGGCGAGAAAAAAATAAAAAAGCTTTTAGTAAAAGCGTGTGTTATATAAAAAGTGCTATAGACAGCGAGGGTGTGAGCGGCGAGGTGAGAAATAACTTTTATGCATTTATTGAAAAAGCAAAAGCCAAAGGCTATGGTGTAAATGAAATAAATAACGAAGATCTCAGCTCATTGAAGTATGCACTCGCTATGTACTATATCATCATGCCAGCAGAAGTTTCTACAAATCTTTCTCGCATGGAGGGATTGCGCTTTGGTGGAGGCGATGTAGGTGCCGTATTAAATTACGAAGATTTGTATAAAAAAGTACGAAGCAAATTTTTTGGTAAAGAGGCAAAACGCCGTATAATAATCGGATCTTATGTACTCTCACATGGCTACTATGATGCCTACTATGGCAAGGCGACAGCAATGCGCAAAATAATGAAAGCTCAGTTTGCAAAAATATTTAAAGAAGATAGTATTTTTCTTTCACCCACAGCACCGACTACTGCTTTTAAATTATCAAGCGCAGGTGAGACTCGCGACCCACTTACATTATATATGGAGGATATATTTACTGTACCAGCAAATCTGGCAGAGCTACCAGGTATTTCCATACCGAGCGGCTTTGATAGCGAGCAATTGCCTTTTGGTATTCAAGCTTTGGCTGGCTACGGTCGCGACCAAGATTTGTTTGACTTTGCAAAAGACTTTTAATAAAATATATTAAAATAAAAATTTCTTGTGTTATACTAAATACATATGTCAGATGCAGCAAAAGCCCCAGCCGCAAGTAGTGCTTCAAGCGCACCCAGCCCCTTGGGGCTTACTATTCTTAAATATACTTTAGGTATAGCTTTTTTTATTATAGCTTTTTTATTTATAGCAAATGACGAAGCCTCTGCTCAAAATTTATTTAATCTATTAAACATAGTGAGTATAATTTTTGCGATTATAATTCTTTATTTTATTTTTAGTATATTTATACACACCAGAAGTTTTATAGTAGCAAACGGTGCTATAGGCGCTATCTATGATGCAAAATATAAACCAGAAAAAATAAGTGAAACTGGTAGTGTGAATCCATTTGAAGCAAAAATAAAAATAATAAAAGACCATGTATACTCTACTCAAAATGCGGAGCATAGACTAGGTATAATAGAGCTAGATAATATGTTGCGTGAAGTGCTTTTAATACAAGGATACGAAGGCGAGACCATCGGTGAGCAGCTAAAGGGTGCTCGTGAGACAAGACCTTTTGCAAGTCTAGACAATGCCTGGGAGGCGCATCTAGTACGCAATAAAATAGCTCACGAGGGACTTGCCTTTGAGCTCGGTGAGCGCGAAACACAAAGAGTGTTTAAGCTATATAGTACAGTTTTTGAGGAGTTTAAAATTATCTAGTTTTGTGATAAAATGTATCTTGTAGAGAAAATAAGCCGATGTAGCTCAGCTGGTAGAGCAGCTCCATGGTAAGGAGCAGGTCGTCGATTCGATTTCGACCATTGGCTCAAAATACCAAAAATAACATATTGATATGTATTTAATAGCATTACAAAATCCGGGAGAAAAATATAAAAACACTAGGCATAATGCTGGAGCGATAATTTGTGGTGAGATAAATAATATAGATACCGATATAAAAGTTCTTTATAGTGATGTTTTTATGAATCTGTCTGGCGAGTATGTGCGTAAAATAGTAAAACAAAATAATATAAATACAGAAAAACTTTTTGTGGTTTTTGATGATATCAATATACCTGTGGGTAAATTTATAATATCAAAGGGTGAGGGTGCGAGCAGTCATAATGGTATAAAGTCTATTAAAAATATTTTAATGAAAGATGACTTTTGGCGTGTGCGTATCGGAGTAGGTGAGGTGAGTGATGATAAAAATGAGAAGGTAAGAAAAGTAGACGGCCCTGACATGAGCGACTTCGTACTATCTGCGCTTTCAGATCTTGAGATTGCTGTCATAAAGTCACTAGCTATGAGCGTGGTAGAAAAGATTAGTTTAAAATTGGCTAAATAATTATAAAGCCAACAAGAAACTTTTTATTTACAAAAATAGGTTTGAATTATTCCTATTTTTACTGTCTCTGAATGAGTTAAGGTCACCTCAGTAAAAATTGCTTTTAGTAAGCTCTGCACTACATCTTCATCCATTGCTATACCCGGTTTTAAACT
>JAYWGA010000070.1:0-2073 GCA_043778525.1 bacterium | reverse complement strand
GAGCTCCAAAGAAATATTCAAACAAATTAATAATTTCAAAACGCAAGTCGAAGCGTGATTTGAAAGGTTCAAAATCTTAAGTAAATCATAATACATGACAAGATCATTAAAAAAGGGACCATTTTTGGACCCGAGACTCATGAGAAAACTAGTAGGCCTAAAGCCAACAGATAAAAAAATCAAAACTTGGGCACGCAGCTGTGATATCGCACCAGAGATGGTAGGATTCACATTTTCTGTACACAATGGAAAAGATTTTATAGATGTACTAGTAAATGAGGATATGGTGGGACACAAGCTGGGTGAGTTTTCACTCACAAGGAAGTTTACTCGTCACGGAGGTAAAATGCAGAAAGAGATAGACCAGAAAAAGAAAGAGTCTGAGATAGCGGCAGCGAAAGCATCGAGCGCATCAGCGACTGCAAAGAAAAAATAATATGAAAGCTATCTTAAAAAATTATAGACAATCACCAAGAAAAGTAAGATTGATAACTAGCCTTATAAAAGGTAAAAAAGTTGATATTGCTATTCGTGAGCTTGATCTACTTATAAAAAGAGGAAGTCTTCCTGTAAAAAAGGTACTAAACTCTGCAATACAAAACGCCGTGCATAACCATGGAAAAGATTTTGCAAATCTAATCGTAAAAGAAGCTATCGTGAGCGAAGGTACAGTACTGAAAAGATCTATGCCCCGCGCTCGCGGTCGCGCTTTTCCAATATTAAAAAGATGCTCTCACATCACTATAACGGTCGAAGAGAAAATATAAAACACTCAATCAAACAAATATGTCAAAAATAGTTAATCCATTTTCATATCGTTTAGGCATTATCCGTGACTGGCGTTCTCGCTGGATCACAGGTGGTCGCGTATTCGGTGAAGATTATTTGAAGAAATTAAAAGCCGATGTACTTTTGCGTGAGTATTTAATAAAAACTCTTCGCGATAAAATGATAGGTGAAATAGAAATGGAAAGAAGTAAAGGATCATGGAGAATCAAGATACCTACCGCTCGCCCAGGACTTATCATAGGTAGATCTGGTGAGGGAGTAGTGGAGCTTAAAAAGAAAGTTGAAAAATTCTTAAAGCAAAAGAAAATACTAACTACAGAAGAAATAAAACTCGACATAGTAGAAGTACAAAGTCCAGAATCAAATGCCAAAATAGTATCTATGATGGTGTCTGAAGGTTTGGAAAAGCGTCTTCCATTTCGTCGTGTAATGAAGTCTACCGTAGAAAAAGTAATGCAAAACAAAGATGTACTCGGAGTAAAAATAACTCTAGCAGGACGTCTTGGTGGCGCAGATATGGCGAGAGTCGAGTCGCTTAAAAAAGGAAATATTCCTCTTCAGACTTTGCGTGCCGACATCGATTTTCATCGTGAGAAAGCTCACATGACATACGGTGTGGTAGGTATCAAAGTTTGGATATACAAAGGAAATATTTTTACTAAAAAGACACCAAACCTAAACAAATAATATGTTAGTCCCTAAAAAAGTAAAACATCGTAAATGGCAAGTAGGCCGTCAGTCAGAGGCAAAGCGTGCGCGCCCTGAAACTCGCGGTATATCTCTATCTTTTGGATCATTTGGTCTAAAATCAGAGAGCCAAGATAGAATAACTTCTCGTCAGATAGAGGCAGCTAGAAAAGCAATGTCAAGACATGCGGGCAAGATGGCAAAGATTTGGATACGTATTTTCCCCGATATGCCAGTGACTGTGAAAGCAGCTCAGGTACCTATGGGTAAAGGAAAAGGAGATCTAGATCATTATGCCACAGAGGTGCGTGCCGGCAGAATTATTTTTGAGGTCGATGGTGTGTCTGAAGAAATAGCTCGTGAAGCTCTTCGTAAAGCAGGAACTAAACTTCCTGTAAAGACAAAAGTAATATCACGAGAAATAGTATAATTTATGACAAATATTACAAAAAAACAAACACTACGCGGTACAGTAGTATCTGACAAGATGCAAAAAACTGTAGTTGTGGAAGTGGAAAGATTTGTACAACATCCAAAGTATAATAAATATTATACCGTAAATAAAAAGTACAAAGCTCATGATGAAAAAGATGAGTA
>JAYWGA010000069.1:0-5382 GCA_043778525.1 bacterium | reverse complement strand
CCATTAGTATAGAAGTACACTCCTGATATTACCCTAGTATAGGCAGTATAGGTGACAGTAGGTATTACACAGTATTGTCCAGTTATTGGATTAGGTCCTGGGTTCGGGTTTGGGTTGGGTCTTGGATTAGGACCAGGATTTGGGTTTGGTCCTGGGTTCGGGCTAGGTCTTGGGCTTGGTGCCGGTGCGGGTATTTCAAATCTACCAACATGTACTCCGTTTTTGTATACATTTATGTGGCCATTATTGCAAGGCACAGATACTGTGCCTACTGTGCCTGGGCGCACTCCGCCTATTTCATCAAAACCTATTGTAGGATTTTGATTTGCTGGGTTTGTTGGTCTAGGTGCTGGTGCCGGCGTGTTTGGTCTTGGGCTTGGTGCCGGTGTACTAGGCCTTGGTGAAGGACTTGGTAGACTTGGTCTTACTGTGTTTACAGGAGAAGGAGTTGGACTCGGTCTCGGTGCTGGACTAGGACTAGGACTCGGCCTTGGTGAAGGACTTGGTAGACTTGGTCTTACTGTGTTTACAGGAGAAGGAGTTGGACTCGGTCTCGGTGCTGGACTAGGACTCGGCCTTGGTGCTGGTGATGGAGATGGTCTAGGAGAGGGAGAGGGTGATGTTCTTGGCGCACCTGGTGGGTCAGCTCTAAGCTCCCCCACTCCCACAAAAGGTGTGATGCAAATAAGTGAAGTGGAGAGTATTAAAAAACTTTTATAAGATATTGTATTTGTTATTTTCATATAGGTATTTATTTAAAATTAATTCAGCCAATCACCAAGAAACATATAATCCTGATAAAACTTATCTAAGTCTATCTCATATTTTAATTTTTTCAAAAAGCTCTGTTCCCCCTCTTTTGCAATTTTATAAAACTCCACTCTCGGCTGTGGGTCTATTTTTATAGTGTCTTTACTGTCGATTGTTTGTAAAGCTATAAAATTATTATCAGGAGAAATGAGCGGCCAAAAGCCGTTTACCAGTATGCTAGCCACAGTTTCTAGTATCGGCTCTTCCCAGTTATTCACTCTAAATAGCGTCAGGTCGCTAGAGTCTATGTCAGACATAGCTACAAGTGTTGCATCTCTAGATACTGTGAGTCCTGCACTTATTTTTATATCAGCTCTTTCAGATTGTCCATTAAAAGCTTTTGATATTTGCTTTGCCTCATCTTCTTTAAATCCAGACCCATTTACAAATATTCCATTGTTTTTTAGATAAATATATTTATTATCTGCCACCCATTTTGGTTTTGCACCTGTGGCTATGCGCACAGTATTGAAATTATTCGACTCTATGTCTAGGTAGGTGATATAAATACCATAATCCTCTACTAAATTTGCTTCGCTTTCATTGGCTTTGGTTTCTAATGCATAAAAAAGTATCTCTCCAACATTATTTACATTTGGCTCTCTGGCATCCTCCGGCATAAATTTATTTACACTTATACCACTCTGTAAATCGGCTACAATCTGAGCTGGGTCATTTATGTCTAGCATATCCGATCTATATACTTGTTTTATTTTACCATTATCACTTAGGCCTAGAAAAGTAGCAAAGTTACCCGTAGAAGAAAAGCTATGCAAAAGAGCTGCTGGGTATTTTGAGTTTTTCAGCTTTTCTGCAAAAGTGTATATTACTTTTTGCTTTTCTAGATCGTATACTACTGGGTAGTTGGCTATTTTGCCATCCTCAGTTTTTGGTGCCAAGGTCATAAAAATATTTCCGAGAGGCTTTTCATTTTCGTCAAAATTACTAGTCTCTTCAGCTGTTAAATTTTTTATTTCAATATTTTGGGATGTATATATATTATATAGTGTAAAACCGAGTATGGAAATCAATAATAAAGAAGATAAAATTAATAAAAGTTTTTTATATTGCATGCTGTTGAGTATATTCTGTATAAAACTTTTTGTAAATGCTATAATGTTTTTATGAACAACAATAAATCTTTGTCGGGATCTAGATCACTGGACTTTTGGCTACTTGGTGGCGCGTCAGTTTTTATATATTTAGTTTTAAATCTAATATATTTTTTAAAAATAGAAAATATACCTGGCATCTCTGAATACTTTACATCTATGGCTGGCACTATGTTTATACTTGCTGCCCTGTGCAACAATCCTCACTTTATGGCGTCTTACAAAATGGCTTATTTTAGAGGTAAAAAACAAATCATAGATAATTATTTACAGCTTTTACTTTATCCTGCACTTTTAATAATAACTATTTTATTTTCTTATTTTACTTTTAATACAGCTATACCTATTTGGTTAGAAAATATTTTGCCAAATATAAATCTCTTTGATTATAAAACTTTAGGAGCTTTACTACTTGGTAGTATGGTCAATATGATGTTTTTGACTGTGGGTTGGCATTATGCAAAGCAGACTTTTGGTGCATCCATGGTCTATGCTGCATATGACAAATATAGATTTAATAAAATAGAAAAAAACCTTTTAAGATATTCGCTACTTGCTCTTTGGGTATTGTCTTTTACTAGTGCAAATCTAGCAACTACTATACTAGAGTTTTCTGGCCTTACTTATCAAGGTTTTAATTTACCAAGTCCAGTAAACAATATTGCTCTTATAATATGCAATCTGATGATAGGTGGATTGTTTTTAATGTTTGTATTTAAATATTTAAAAGAAAAAATAATACCAAGTATAAATATGCTGATACCGATAGTGGCTATGTATATATGGTTTTATCCCGGACTTAGTCTTTATGTGTTTAGTTTTTTCTTGGTACCTTTTTTTCATTCTTTGCAATACCTTGTTTTTACATACAAAGTAGAAAAGGAAAGTATTTTAGAAAAGGCAAATATTTTAGAAAAACATGAATCAGAAAGACTAATTTTTATAAAAAAATATTTAAACAGTTTTTCTTTTGTCTGCCTTACACTTATATTAGCTGGCTGGCTTTCATTTGAAATGATACCAAGGCTATACGACGGAGCTCACTCCACTGAAAGCTTTTTTGGCTTTGGATTTTTCTTTGTGGCTGCTACTTTGTTCATAAATATACATCATTATTTTATAGATAATGTGCTTTGGAGGTTTAATGGGGAAAATATAAAAAAACTGATGAGGTAGTATTTGCAATACAAAAGGGCGCGACTAGCGTCGCACCCTTTTACTTTTTAGTTATTTGCAGGTGCCCTTACACCGTTTTCGTTCAGATTTTTAAAAACAAAAAATCTTTATTCTGGTATACTTCATATTATGAAAAACTTTAATGACTGGAGCAAGATAAAAACGGATTTAGAATCAAGCAATGGCAAGGTAATTTTTCATGAGTCAGAGATATGGTGGTCCTCTCTTGGTTTAAATTTAGGTCATGAAGAGGATGGCAAAAATAATAATTTTGAAAGACCAATTTTAGTATTGAAAAAATTTAATAAAGATCTGTTCATTGGCATACCTTTGTCTACTAAAATAAAAGAAAGTATTTTCTATATAAATTTACAAGGTAAAGATTTTAAATATTCTGTACTTTTATCACAAGCTAGGGTTTTCAGTTCAAAAAGACTTATTAGAAAAATAAATAAGATGTCTAGAGGGGGATTTAATAAGGTAAAAGAAGGATATAGAAAATTATTAAAATTATAATATTAAAAATCGAAAGCCCTACTTTCGTAGAGCCTTCTCGTTTGGCCGTTTGACCATTTGTAATATAAATATATCAAAAAATAAAAATATGTCAAGTAAAATAAATATAATAGAAAATAATAAATCATACTTTAAAGATAATTTTTTAGCTAGGTATAATAATCTAAACACAGAGCAAAAAAGTGCAGTGGACCAAATAGATGGTGCTGTCTTGGTGGTGGCAGGTCCAGGCTCTGGTAAAACTGAGATACTTTCTCTGCGAGCTGCAAATATACTCCAAAAAACAGATGTTTTGCCTAGTAGTATTTTGCTACTTACCTTTACTGAGGCTGCGAGTGCTAATATGCGCGAGCGCCTCGTAAATCTAATAGGCGAAGAAGGTTATAGGGTGAGTATTTTTACCTTTCACGCATTTGCAAGTTTACTTATAGAGCAAAATCGTGAATACTTTTTTGAAGGAAATGTATTTCGTCCGAGTAGTGATATAGAGCGCCTCGAGATAGTAGAAAACATAATAAAAAATATGGATAAAACAAATCCACTCGGCAGTTATCATCCAGAAAAAGGTTTTGTGTATACTAAAAATATCATCTCTAATATCTCTGATCTCAAAAAAGAAGGATACACACCAAGTAGCTTTAAGGAAAAACTTTTAGAAAATAAAAATATTTTAAATAAAATAACCGAAAGTAAAATAATAGAAAGCCTAGAAAATGTAGCAAATAAAAGTAAGTATGAAATGTTGATTCCAACATATTCAAAAATATTTCAAGATTTAAAAGATTTACAAACAGAGGAAAAATATAACGAAGAAAATGAAACTGCAAACAATTTTTTAAAATTACTAATCAGCACTTTGGAGTTAAGCTTAAAAATAGCCATAGAAAGTGTTAGTGGCAAAGCCTTAACAGAGTGGAAAACTAGCTATACCGAAAAAGAAGATGGTATTTTTATTTTAAAAGATGCGAGTGAAAAAAGACAAAAAAAACTATTGGCGCTTGCAGATGCTTATAAAGAATATAAACAAGAAACTTTTAATAAAGGTCTGTATGACTTTGACGATATGATACTACTGGTAGCTGAGGCTCTAAAAACAAATGCAAATCTACTCGCAAATATACAAGAAAAATATCAGTATATTATGATAGATGAATTTCAGGATACAAATGCTGCGCAGTTTGATATAGTAAAATCTCTCACATTGGATATAGAAAACCCAAATATACTTGCGGTGGGAGATGATGATCAGGCAATATATAAATTTCAAGGAGCTGAGATGTCAAATATTTTTGAGTTTATAAATATTTATAAAAATAGTAAGAAAATAGTATTGGACAAAAACTATAGATCTACGCAGCAGGTCCTCGACTTTTCTAGGAATATTATTACTCAGGCAGTAGATAGACTAGAGATGCGCGACAGTAGCTTTATCAAAAATTTAAAATCAGAAAATGCAACGTTGCAAAATTTAGGCGAAAATAAAATAATAGAAAAAGAATTTGATAATGAAATATTGGAACATGACTTTATAGCAAATGAGATAAAATCTTTATTAGAAAAGGCAGGAGAAAAAAAAGTACAGCCAAAGGAAGTTGTAGTAATATGTCGTAAGCATAATAATCTCAGAAAAATAGCAGCTGTATTTGATATTGCAAAAATACCGTACAGCTATGAAAAAAGAGAAAATGTGCTAGAGATAAAATCTATAAAAGAAATAATAAGTATATTAAAATTTATAGCGCATAGCTTTAATGGAGAAAATGTAGAA
>JAYWGA010000068.1:0-16076 GCA_043778525.1 bacterium | reverse complement strand
TCGTCTCCAAGGTCAGTAATAGGTTCTTTTTCGTCTAATGGAGCTATTTCCGTATCGGCTTTCGTCTCTCCAGATATTACTTCCTCTATCAGAGCCTCGTCTGCTTTAGAGCTTTTAGCTTCTGTCAGCTTTGTGAGTACAGTATTTTCTCTTATTGTTTTTACGAGTAAATATCTCATCACTTCGACTGCCATCACCTCTTTTAGGAATTTTTCAAACTCAGCTATTTTACTAGGAGAGATTTCAAATTTTACCCAATAAAAGTGTGCGTGATCTATTTTCTTTAATTTATTTTTAATAGACTTTACTACTTGATAAGCCAACTTTATATGTACTGGCTCACCTTCACTCACTATCTCACCTTCCAAAGAAACTAGCTTTTCTTTAATAGTACTAATTGTTTGGCTGAGTGCATCAGAGTCGAGCTCTGGCACAAAGAGTAAACTCGTCTCGTATACGAGAGATTCACCCACGTTTGTATTTTCTATTTTTTGATTCATAGGTTTGTATTATAGCACAAAAGATCTATATGCACAATTTACAAATTGACATAAAGTAGATAAATGATATTATTAAATTTCGCTCTTTACGGAAGGAAAAATAATGAGCAGTAAAATAAGTGATAATCTCCTCTCTACAATAGGGAGATATCTTTATGGATTTCGTCTTTTTATGTCGGTATTTTATATCGGTTTGGCATTCGTCGTTTTTCTTTTTGTAGGTAAATTCTTGAAAGAGATTTATCTGCTGACGGATAAGGTCTTCTTTGGGGAAATCCAAAAGATCGAGATGATTATCAAGGCGCTTGAGATGGTCGACCTTGTGATGGTGGCTCAGCTGGTTTGGGTTGTTTCTATGGCTGGGTTTTCTCTTTTTGTCACCAGCAAGCACTTTGATGGCGCTGATGTTGAAAAGCCAGACTGGCTCGACCATGTAAATACCTACAATCTAAAGCTCAAGCTGGCCTTTGCCATCATCTCCATCTCGGGCGTGCATACCCTCAAAACTTTTCTCGAGGGCGACAAATCTAACGAGTACATGATAGTTTTGGCTGGTGTGCATCTGACATTTGTCTTTTGCGCCATTGGTTTGGCTTATGCAGAAAGTATTGCTAAAAAAAACCATTGAGCTAGTGCCAAACAAAAAAAGGGCGACCTTCGGTCGCCCTTTTTATTTGTGCCCGAGACTGGATTTGAACCAGCACGCCTATAAAAGCGCTACCACCTCAAGGTAGTGCGTCTACCAATTTCGCCACCCGGGCATTTTTATCACCTTAGCATTTTACCATTTTAATAAACAAAAAACCATCTTTTTCAAGATAGTTTACTAGGATAGTTTTTTGTTTTGCTTTATAGCTTTTTTATTCCGCTGCACCTTCGAGGGCTACCTCTAGTGTAGCTACTACTTTTTTAGTTTTTAACTCTTTTAGTTTTTTACGCACCTCTTTTGCAGCTTTATCTCTCACAAAGTATAGCTTTGAACGCCTTGTCTTATTTGCCCTTAGTAGCTTAATGGCTTCTATGCTTGGTGAGTAAAGTGGAAATATTCTCTCTACTGCTACAGTACCTGACATCTTGCGCACTGTGAAAGTGGCGCCCATTTCAGCTCCATGCTTGCGAGCTAGTACTATACCCTCAAAAGACTGTACGCGGAATTTATCTTTTCCAGCTTTATCTTTTCCTTCTTTTATTTTTACATCTACTTTTACATTGTCTCCAGCTTTAAAGGTAAGCGCCTTGCGTGCGTCTACATCTACTGGAGTCAAAACCATTGCTGGCGCTACTACTATAGTTTTTACACTTTCTATATCTGTACTTGTCATAATGAGAGCATTATATCACAGGCTAAAGGTTTTTGCAATATTGAAGTGCGGCCTCAAAGTCGGCAGATAGCTCTGATTCTATCTTTATATCTTCAAAAGAAATAGCCTTGGCATGCAAAAGCTGCCTTGCTGGATACTTTCCAAAAAGTAAACTTTCTAAATCTTTTTTAGCTGGACCATACAGATGATCGCCGACTATCGGGTGACCAATAGACTTAGTGTGCAGGCGTATTTGATGCATACGTCCGGTAGACGGATAATATTTTATTAAAGAGAGCTTTTCATTATCCACGGTCAAATTTTCTAAGACTTTATACCTTGTCATCGCATCTCTTTCGTCACCTCTATGTTTGTCTCCCCCCTTTGCGCTTATTGCTATTTCTTTTCGTCTAAAGTCAGACTTGCTCCTGGCAATAGGCAGATCTATAATACCAGTCGAGACTTTTGGCCAGCCGTATACCAGTGCAATATATTCTTTTTTTACAAGGTGCTCTTGAAACAAACTTTTTAAATGTGCAAAAGATCTTTTGTTTTTAGCTATTATAAGCACTCCCGAAGTGTCTTTGTCTAGCCTATGTACTATTCCTGGTCTTTTTATTTCTATTATTTTTTCTGAATCAACAATCCCGAGTGCCCCAACCCCTTCCGCGCTTTGCGCACCTTCCCCAAGGGAAGGAAGCTCATCTTGAGTATTCTCTAGTGAATTTACTTTTGCAGCACCCTCTTCAAAATTCATTCTTGAGAGTTTTCTTTTGTTAAATCTCTCTTGCTTGGTTTTAAAATTCCTCGCTTCATTTTCGAGCTCCAGCTCTGTTTTTTCTTTATCACTTTTTGGCTTTGGGTTTTTATCTAGTATCATCGGCTCACCTACTTCAGATATTTCTGGGTAGTTTTTTAAAATAAAATCAGCCACAGTGATCTCACTGCGTATGCCATCGCCATGCACAGATATACCCGCTGGCTTATTCAACACCAAATACTCATCATTTTCTAAAATGACAGGTATTTGTATTTTTGATTCTTTTATTTTTAAAACTTTAGTTTTCATTAAGCACATAATACCACAAAATGCTTATTTTGTATATTATCTAGAATTGACCAGGCGTAGTAGCGACTGAAATATCATAATAAAGTTTATATACATATGCAATGCGCCTAGTGTGACAGCTTTATTTTTTTCGTCTTCTGAATGCAAATGTACAAAAAGATTTTTGTAGTACTGATTGTCATACACGGTAAGACCTGCAAATACCAGTAGCGCCACAGCTGAAATGATAATATCAAATACACTATTTTGTAAAAAGATATTTAATATGGAAGAGAAGAATACTCCCCACATGCCAGCGATAAGAAAAGTACCCCAGCCTGAGATGTCTTTTTTAGTAGTGAATCCAATAAATGCAAGTAGCGCAAACATAGACGCCGCTGAAATAAATACCACAAGCACAGTACTAGCTGACTGGGTCAGATAAAAAGCTAAAAGACCAGACATAACAACTCCATTTAAGAGTGCGTACACGAGATACAAATTAAAAGCCATAGCCGGTGAGATACGATTTATCATCCACTGCATACCAAGGCAAATACCTATTTGTATTGCCACCATACCGTAAAATATCACTGGGTTTTGAAGTACTCCAGCTAGGCTGGTGGTCATAGTGAGGTAAGCCGAGAAAGCAGACAGTAGCACGCCCACCGCCATCCACTTATATATCTGTGCAAAAAATTGATTTACTGTATTCATATATTTTTATTATTTTAATTTATTTTTATTGTTTTTTAATTAAAGATCCAAAGCCTTCGAGTGCTTTGAGGGCTTCTACCGGCACCATGTACACTACTGTATTTGATTGATCCGAGGACATGTCATTTATAGACTGAAGCGTACGCAGATGCAGTGCGCCCGGTGTCTCTGAGAGTATTTTTGCTGCTTGGGCTAGATTGCTAGATGCGGCCAGCTCTCCTTCGGAGGTTATTATCACCGCCCTTTTTTCACGCTCAGCCTCGGCCTGCTTTGCTATAGTGCGCTCCATATTTTCTGGTAGAGAGATATCTTTTAGCTCTACATTATGTACTTTTATGCCCCAGCTCTCTACCTCAGCGCCAAGTGTCTCCCTTATCCTATCGGCTATGCGGTCACGGCCCGAGAGTAGCTCGTCGAGAGTCACCTCACCCACCACATTTCTCATAGTAGTCTGAGCATATTGCGAGATGGCGTATTTATAATTTTCTACCTCTATTACAGCTGCGCTCGCGTCTGATATTTTATAGTACAGCACAGCATTTACGGTCACAGTCACATTATCTTTTGTGATAGCGTTTTGATCCGGAACAGCTTCGGCCTTTATGCGTATGTCTATTTTAGTCACTACCTGTATTACAGGCACAATAAAATTTAACCCTGGCTGCATGATGCTGGTAAATTTTCCAAGAGTAAAAACCACACCTCTTTCATATTGATTTATTATCCTTATAAATGAGGCTAAAATAGTAAGCAAAACTCCAAGTCCTATCCAAATTATTTCCATATTTTTATGTATTTTTTAGATTTTATTTTATTATTTAATATACCCTAATTATATACTTTACAAAAATAAATGCAAAAAGTATTTACACCTTATTCTTACCCCAGTATTCCACCAAGCTCTCGCTATTTATCTGAGCTTCAAAAACTCTTTTAAAAATCTTTTGCTTTTCTTGTGTAAGTCTCAAAAAAGAAGACCTCTCTCGCCAAGCTTTATTTTGAATATTTTTTAAAGTATCTTCATGATTTAAATTTATTTCATTAAAATCTATAAGTATTAGTTTACTTTTAGCATTGTATCCACAATTTATAGAAAAATTAAAAACAGCGTCTGACACCCCAAAGCCCCAAAGCTCTTTTAACAATTATACGTAGTCATTTATGATTTTTGTAAATTCTTCATTATTCATTTTGCTTAGATCTCCGAAGAGAGAAATTATATCCTGGGAATATTCAATATCATTTATAAAGATAGGATTACCTATGATTTCTTTTTCTTTTACAAGATTTAATATCTTTTGATATTCTACTTTAAATTTTGGAATGGACTCTATTACTGTTTTATATTCTTCAATAGCATTTTTAATATTTAACTTATTTGAAATAGCAACAAACATAAATACTCTAATTTTATTTTTTATTTTTTTAATAACTCTAGTCTCGCTCTCTTTATACACATTATAATAATATTCCTCGCCTATTTTCTTAGAAATCATAGAAATGATCTATGGTGAGGCCTCTCAATTTTAATTCTTTATAGACAGAAAAAAGGTCTTGTACTTTTGATTCTAAAGTAACTCTTTCTTTCTTTATCAAAACACCATCAATATCTACATATTCCAAATCCCTTAATACTTCTGTTGTTTTGACTATATTTTTTGAGCCAACGATGTCTAAATAAGAAAAGGTGATTTTGTTATTTCCTGCAATATCCAAAACCTTATATTCTAAATTATTTACATAAGAATTTTCTAGCTCACTCAGCAATAATCTTGTAAAAGGTTGATAGTGTGGCGCGCTGATAATTTCTTTTTGATTTAATTTTATATCTTTTATAACCACAGCATTTACAATGTCATCTTGTACCCCAAATTTTGAATGTGTGGCGTAAGCAATTGCTTTTGCATATAAATATTTGACACCATATTCTGAGCTTAAAAATAATTTTCTTTCAAACCTTCTTATTTTTTGTCCTAAGGTATATTTTTGTTCCACTCCATTTATAAAATTAAAATCTCCCACATTCCATATTTTTTTAAAATATATACCATAATTAAAATCATACCAAGGATAATCATATATAAAATCTGCATAGTTTTTTGCACCATGATAAGCCAGCCTATCTTCAGCCACTTGTACATTTCCAGCTAATTTTTCAGACACTTTTCCAATTGTGTTTTCATATAAAGCTTTAACTATATTTTCTACAGTAAAGCTAATACCTATTACTTTTAATACTCCAAGTGTATCTGTATTGTCATTTTGACTATTCGCTACTTTTGATTTAACTATTTCAAACTGTTTCCAATAATCGTTAATAGCTTGCGAATAATTAAATTTACTAGGCATATTATTTTTAAGAACATTTGCATATTCGCCTGCACTATATACAATATACCACTCAGGAATAGACAGATACATATTATCTTGTGGTCGAGTGTATTCTTTGGTCGTACTAGCAAAATTTAAAGTTTCTATTTTTTGATTATATTCTTCTATTTTGTTTTTGTTATAATATTTATCTAAAAGCTTATTTGTAAACTTACCTGTTGGGTCATATTTATTTTTTAAAACGAAATACTCTTGCCATTTTGGATAGGCTGCATAAAATTGCTTTTCAGTTGCATTCGGCTGATACGGTAAATAATAACCACCGTCAACTGTAAGGACTTGATCTATCATCTGCCTTGTCCATTTTTCTACGGCTTGCTTTGATTTTTCATCGGTGCCTTGTTTATAATATATTACAAAAGCAAAGCTTTCGGATTTTGCCCAGGCCAGCTTTGAACCAGGATCTGGAAGTGCATGCCTTATGGACACATTTAATAGATTAACATCGTTATCGACAAAAACTTTTTTCATCTTAGGTATCCAAACGTCAAAATTTTCTACTGGTACAAAATACTCTTGTAATACATATGTACTTTTTGCCCTACTTTCAGGTTCTAGCTCCATAATATCATAACTAGCTTCATAGTTTCTAGTGTGTACGGGCTTTTTACCACTATATAAAATAGGTTCTATAATATATTCGCGTATACTTTTACCTAGTGGCCATTCACTCATAGTCACCCATACAAAACGCTCTAGCCAATAATCCTCAGTTCTAGGAATTAATTTACTTTCTGTAGTTGGACTTTTGTCAGTTTGCGACCAGCTCACAGCACTCACACTATCAAAATTCATCGGGTAAATATCCCCATTGTGAAAAAGTATTTTTGAGCTAGTTGCTTTAACTATATTTTTAAAGTAATTAGCATACTCACTTATTGGTATTTTAATTCTTAATCTCTCTACATTGGTATTGTCAGCAAGCTTGAGTGTAGCCTCTGTTATTACCCCGATACCCCCATAGCCACCTATTGCCGAAAAAAATATTTCACTGTTTTCAGTTGGACTAGCCATCACCACAGATCCATCTGCAAGTACCACCTTAATATTTTTAACAGAAAGTATTATAGGGCCAAGCCCCACATATCTACCATGAACATTTACTGAAAGTGACCCACCGACGGTAAAATTGGAATAAGTCTGCATTATTTTTACGGAAAGACCGTACGGGCCTATATAGTCCTGTATATCTCTCCACCTTATACCGGTCTGTACCGTTATTTCTTTTGTGGTGGTTGATAAATTTAATATTTTATTAAATTCACGCATGTCTACCTGGACAGCTTTTTCACTAGCAGTCTGCCCTCCCATACTATTTCGTCCACCACCTATAGATATACGCTCATATTTTTTAACATATTCCACAATTTCTTCTGTGGTGTGAGGCACTACTATATCTACTACTTTTATTGGATACAGCTCTGTCACATCATTCACTGTTTTATTTTTTGTATTATCCAGCTCACGTTTTAACTTTGACTCACTTGGACTAGTTTTTGTATATACCACCTGAACGACAATATAAAAGATAGTTAATACAAAAAGTGTGAGCAACACTCTAAGTGTATGTTTTTTTATTATCTTTATTTTTAACATAAAAACTACCTTAGCTCAATGCTCTTAAGAGATTTTGAAAGCGCGAATATTATGAGTACTGTTATACCTATATGTGGACCATTTAACATCAAATTGTCGACAGTGCTTTGCCCTGTTATAAACCCATTTATTATATAGAACAGAGCATCTAGGGAGTAGTAGCCTCCTATAAGTATTAAAAAATAAACACTGTACCTATATCCTTTTATGAGTGCAAGTATGCCAAGTAGTCCAGATATGCCGTGAGTTATATCATCTAGTAGAGATATTTTAAATAGTCCAAACATTAAACTTTCATATTTGTCTGCTGTTGCTATCATTACACCCGGAATACGCTCCATCAAAACTATACCAATAAACAATGCCGTCAGGAACAGGGTCGCTAGTTTTACTATTTTCATATAAAGAAATTATAACATTTTTATTTTAAGTATTAAAAGTTAAATACTGTGCACGCAGTAGGATTCGAACCTACGACCAGTCGTGTATAAGACGACGGCTCTACCAACTGAGCTATGCGTGCATTGGTAGACATATAATACTATAAAATAGAGTTTTTTGCAAAAACGAAAAGACTGACTAAAATAGCTTAAGACGACTTAGGATAGACTGCCAAATAGAATATAATATAAAGTAATCAGAAATATAATAGCCGTGATGACGTACACAGTCGCCCTTACTTTATCTTCATTTTCTAACTCACCGTATTTTTTGTATTTTAGGTATAGACCATTTAAAAATGGAAAAGAAAGAAAGCTGAGTAATAGCCAAGGGAAGAAAAAGCCAAAGAATAAATTCATAGCACCAGACGCGGCGTCGGCATCTGCCGAAAATATATTTACGCCGAGTATGTAAAATAGTACAAGTAAAGCAACAGCACTATAACCAAAAAATATATTTTCTAAAACAATTTTTGATTTTTGTATATCAAGTTTCATGGATAAAAGTATAACACTAAAAAATATTTTGAGTAAAATATTTTATGTGTAAAAGTATTTCAAAAATGTAAAAATCTTAGATTAGATTGTTATTGATAGTTACTTGTTTTATATGGCTTTTTTAAACAAGTTTAAAGTTTTTACTTAGTAAATAGATAATACGTAGTTATTCTTAGTTATTCTTTTGAAGTGTATATACACCTCTTTCGACTCTTATTAAATAGCCTTTTTTACAAAGATAGGATAATATTGCCCTTATTGTATTTCCATTGGAGCCCAATCTATTGTAAATATCTTCAACTGTAAATTCTTTTTTGCTATTTTTATATTTTTCTTTAGCATAATCCAATATCAAACTTTCAATACTTTTCATACTTGCATCAACTAAGGGTTTTTGATTGAAACTAAAAATTGTATCTCTTATTTTTAATTTATCACTTTTACCCTTACCTTTTAGTACGTAGTTTTTTACCAATTCATACTCCGTCAAAGATATATCTTTATTAAATAAATTTTGCCCGCTAGAAATTTTATCTAAAATCAAAACTTGATTGAAGTTAATTTCAGGGGCATGTTTATAAATAAGCTTAGCGAAATTTATATCTTTAATCTGACCATTTAAAATAAATTCGACCCTTTCAATTGATGTCCCCTTCTCTTCTTGTTGATTAACTTCTATAGTAAGACCTTTTTTGATTTGCAAATTGTAAATTTTATTTTTAATACCTTTACGCTCTCTTTCCATTAAATTAATAGATTTTAAAAAATTGCACATAGCAGTATTTTGATATTCATAGTTTTTATCCTTTGAAAGTAAGTCGTTTAATTTAGGTCTAAAAATACCTGGATTGTAAATTTTAAGTTGATTTGGCGTGTGTATAATTTCAATCCAAGAATTTATAATCCAATTCCTGTGAGCTATAGAGTTTACTACAGCCTCCTCCACAGATTTATCTTCATATTGTTTTTCATCTGGTCTAAACAAATTAATATCCTGAATTGTAAAATTTCTTTTTTTAATTTCACCAAATAGCTTATCGATGTTTAAAATCCAAGGAACTTCTAGGTCAAAACGCTCTTCTATATTATTTTTTGTATCTTCATACAGATAATGAATAGTCGATATTTCTGAGGGTAGAAACTTGAATCTATTTTCATATTTTCCAAGGAATAAAAAAGCTGTCATACTAGGATTTTCCCCATCTAGTAAGTTTTCAGATATCAGAATGTCTCTTATATTTTTATTTGTATACGATTGCTCTTTTTTGCTAATTTTCTCTTTAAATAAATTTAAAGCATTTGTGTCTAGATCTTCCATGCAAGGCTTAGAGTCTTTTACTTTTAAAGATGTAGATGTATAATCGTGATGCCCACCATTCATTTGCCTCATTTTCAACTCTTCTTTAGAAGCCGGAATTCTAACACTGCCAGACCTCACATATAACTGACCTTTATAGGTGTGGTAGTTAAAAATACTCTTTCCAACATTAAATATAACACCGTCTGTAAGACCATCTCGCATTATACGATTTACTGTTATAGTGGTTATTACTGGAATTATTTGTTGTTTGACTTCGTTGATGAATTGATCTAAAGTTTGTTGTTTAAATATAAATTGTTTAGCGGGTGATCCATCATCTTTAAAACCAATCCAAATTTCTCCGCCTTCATCACTATTTGCAAACATTGCAATATCTTCTTTAATCTTTCCAGAATTGAAAGTTTCTTTGTATTCTAGATTTTGATTTTCCATGGCTTACAGTATACTACAAAAAAAACCGCCAGCGACTTATCCTCTCTAGAAAGGACTTGTCGCTGGCGGCAACGCAGCCAGCCGGCATCACTGGCGGATGAGGGCTCGGGCACGTGTACAACGTCTCTGACCGCTAATCACTGGCGGACCGGGGTACAAAAACGCATTTAAAGTATACATCAGCCAATGCTTTTGTCAAAGCTTGATATATATCAAAAATAAAATAGCCCACAAGTTTACTTTAGGCTATTTTATTTTTTGTGGGCGATAGAGGGCTCGAACCTCTGACCTTCTCGGTGTAAACGAGTTGCTCTACCAACTGAGCTAATCGCCCTTTTTGCTTTAGGGTTTTTTAATTATAACACAAAAAATATTTTTTCCAAAACCATAAAATGTGCCGCATTAGCAAAAGTAAAATAATAATATATACTTAAAAGCATAAATAAACACAAAGCAAAATATGGCTTATTCTAAAGTATTTACCGCGCAGCCTGGAGCCTTAAAAGCCACCCTAATAGATGTGGAGACAGATGTGTCTGTGGGGCTTTATAACTTTATGATGGTGGGCCTACCCGGTAAAGAAGTAGACGAGAGTAAAGACAGAGTGGCAGCTGCCATAAAAAACAGCGGCATACCAAGTCCTAAAAGTGAGAATAGAAAAATAGTCACCTCGCTCTCCCCCGCTCATGTGCGAAAAGAAGGAGCACATTTTGACTTGCCTGTAGCGCTGTCATATCTCAAGGCGACTGGCTACTGCGATTTTGAAAATGCTGATAAGATATTTGTGGGTGAGCTGTCTCTCTCGGGTGATGTGCTGCCGGTGCAGGGTGTGCTGTCTATAGCTATGCTAGCTAAAGAAAAAGGTATAAAAGAAATATATGTACCAGAGAAAAATAAAGATGAGGCGGCACTGGTGGATGGTATAAAAGTGTATCCGGTCGCAAGCCTAAAGCAAATAATAGATCATCTCTCGGGTGAAGAAAAAATATCCGTGCGGCCTTTTATAGAAAATATAAATGTAGCGGAAGCAGTGGAGGAAGACCCTTTTGCCTATGTCAAAGGACAAGAGACTGCAAAAAGAGCACTAATGATAGCAGCTGCGGGTGGACATAATCTAGCCCTCTTTGGGCCACCAGGTACCGGCAAGACTATGCTGGCAAAAGCTTTTGCGGGACTACTGCCCCCACTGACCCGTGAGGCTATGCTAGAGGTGACTGGCATACACTCTTTTGCAGGCGTACTCGGTGAAGAGATCATTTCTAAAAGCCCTTTTAGATCTCCACATCACACTTCGTCTCATGTATCTCTTGTCGGAGGTGGTGCCAGTCTTCGCCCTGGGGAGATTACTCTCGCGCATCGTGGAGTTTTATTTTTAGATGAGTTTCCTGAGTTTGAAAGAAAGACAGTCGAGGCACTGAGACAGCCACTAGAAGACGGAGAGATAATAGTCTCAAGGGCAAAAGGTACTGTGAAATATCCATCACGCGTGACACTGGTCGCTGCACTCAACCCTTGCCCTTGCGGCTTTAAAGGATCCACCCTCAAAGAATGCGCCTGCCGCGATGCTGATGTGGCCAGGTATCAAAAGAAAATCTCGGGCCCGATAGTAGACAGAATAGACTTGTGGGTAGAAGTGCCTCATGTGCTATATGAGGACCTGATAGAAAATACTAGACCCCAAAATAAAAAGTCAGACTCGAGAGAAAAAATAATAAAAGTAAGAAATATACAGCTAAAAAGATTTAACAAAGACATGCTGAATGCGCATATGAAAGCTAAAGAAATAGAAGAGCTGACACTGCTCACTAAAGACGCAGAAAATATTTTGGTAGAATATTCTAAAAAATTTAATCTCTCCCCTCGCAGTTTTTATCGTATGAAAAAGATAGGCAGGACTATAGCCGATCTCGCTGGCTCCGACTCTGTAGAGGTGCCGCATATACTCGAGGCTTTTCAATACAGACCAAAGATGACTGAGTAGAAAGTGTAAATAATAATTACACTATCTCATCTTTCTAGCTATGGTATAGCTTTTGTCACTTAGCGGTATTAGCTCTGGTTTTGCATTTTGATGTGTACCTATTTTTTTTACCTCTTTAGTTATTATTATTTCTTGTTCTTTTTTGTCTTCTGTTTTTATTATTTGCTTTACAGCTGGTCTTTTTGTGGCTACTTTTTTAGCTGCAGTTTTATGCATTTGATTAAAGTTGCTATTGCTATTTATAAGGAATCTCTCTGTATCGAGCGACAGATCTGTGAATATATCCGCCGCCTCGCGCAGCTTGCTTGAGATAGACTTTCCAAAAGAAACCACCTCCACTTGCACGCCCATGTTTTGGAGGTATTGTACTAAAGGTACAAAGTCACCATCACCAGAGGCTATGACTACACTGTCTACCCTCGCCGATATGCGTATAGCGTCCACGGCTATCGCCACATCCCAGTCGGCTTTTTTGGAGCCATCAATGAACGTCTGCAAGTCTTTTGTTTTTATTTCTATGCCCATTTTTTCTAATGCTTCAAAAAAGTTTGCCTCGTCGCGCGACTCGGTGGTGATAACATATGCGAGAGCACGCACGAGTGAGCGGCCTGCGACAGCCTCTTCTACCACACGGCCAAAATGCACACGAGAATTATTGTACACATGCTTTGCTGTGTGATAGAGATTTTGTGTATCTATAAATACAGCCACTCTTTGAGAACTATGTTTTATTGCTGACATAAATGTAAAAATTATTTATTGTTTTGTATTATTAAAAATTAAGATGTAAAGGCTTGCAAAATATAATACCTATATACAAATCTAGTATATAGGATTATAAGTAAAATTGAAATGTTGAAATCAAACTTAGAAAAAGGATTGGGAAAAATTACAAGCCCAAAGTCTCTTTTAGACTTGCATGTCTTTTTTTATCTGTTTTAAGTAGATATTTCATGTGTGAGCGTCTATCTGAGATCATTTGTATAAGGCCACGGCGAGAGTGATTGTCTTTTCTGTTTATCTTTAGATGCGCAGATAGCTCCTCTATTCTTTTTGAAAGAAGACCAACTTGTACTTCTGGAGATCCAGTGTCAGTATCATGTACTTGCACTTTCTTCATCACATTTATTTTTTTTCTTGGGGTAAGCATAAATTATTAAAAGTTATTTGTCTTAAAATTATTGTCTTATCTTATCACGATTTGTAATAAAAAGCAAGGGCGTGCGCTACACTTACTTACTTTTTAGTACTTTATCCAATATCCCCTTCCACTTTTTGGCATCACTAGAGGCGCGTCCAATGAGTAGACCCCCTACATTTGGCAAGGCCAATATCTCTAAAATATTGTCTTTGTCTACTGACCCTCCGTACAATGTAATAGTATTTTTGGTTATTTTATCATCTTTGCTCGGGTATAGCTCTTTTAATATATCTTTAATAGCATCTATACTTTCTACTATCTCTGCTGTGGTAGCGGCTCTTTTAGCCGCACTGCCTATTGCCCATACCGGCTCATAGGCGAGGCAGATATTTTTAAGGTCAGCAGCTTTTGTCTTCTCTAATGACTTTGTGATTTGCATTTTCAATGCCTGCTTGTAATTTTTGTTGCGCACTTCCTCCCCCACACAAAGGCAAGCCCACATTTTGTTTTTAGAAAGGTTTTCTAGCTTCTGGGCTATTTCCTCGTTTGTATAGCCCTTTTTATTTTGCTTGCTTTCTCTGGTCTCGCTATGACCTACTAGCGACATATATATGCCAGCCGACTTTGCCTGTGCTGCACCGTATTTACCCGTATACGCTCCGTCTTCTGCCCAAAATATATCCTGCACAAATATCTCCTTACTCTCCGCCGCCAAGACTCCTGCAAATATACTAGGCACAGCATGAGCTATTTCTAATTTATACTTTTTATTTTCTTTCTTGCCCTGCTCATCATTAAAATCTTTTGTAATTTCCAAAAGTTTTTTAGCCTCCACCAAAGTCTTTGGGTTTTGTTTCCAGTTTGCGATTATGTATTTACTTTGCATATTATTCTTATTTTAAATAAGTATATCATATCTATTTGTATATATAGAAAAACAAAACACTTATTTTAGAAAGTCGAGTGTTCAAACGAAGTGTCCGAGCGAACTTTAAAAAATAAGTGTTTTTTGTTTTTTGTACTAGAACCCGAAGAATCTTCTAAAAAATCCTGATTTTGAAACTACTTCTTCCACTACCTCACCTTGTTCATTCATGGTAGTAGTCACCTGCTCTTTTTTCTCCCCAAAGATCCTATCAAAAAATCTAGGAACAGAGCTGCTAGCCACACGCTCTTTTATCATCGGTGGAAATATACCTTTCAAGTCCTCCTTAGTCAGGCTGCTACTTGCTATTATTTGCCTTAGCTTACTGCCACTTGCTATTTGAGCTTGGAGGCTAGTGGTGGATACGCCTAGCTTTAAGGCGAGTGCTGCAAGAGCTGGTGCTGGTATATTTTTTACCATATTATTTCGTACCTCTTCTTTAAACATTTTAAAATCATCTTTTCTATCTTCTTTAAACTTTCTTATATCATCTTTTCTCTCGTCTTTAGTTTCTTCCATTCTCATTTTTATATCTTCTTTTAAATCTTTACGCATTTCTTGTCTAGTGCTACTTGAAGTAGTGCTAGATACTGTAGCACGAAATTCTTGTCTCATTTCTTTTACATCACCACGCAAATCTTTTATATCGCCTCTTCTATCATCTCTGAAGTCTTTGACATCTTGCATTCTTTCGTCTCTAAAATCTTTTACATTTTGCATTCTCTCTTCACCATAAGCTTTTAGATCTGCACTTTTTATATGCTGACCATCTGCACCGCCTGGCATAGCAAAGCTAGATGACACCAAGAGCATACTAACACCAGCTGCCAAAGATAAAGTTTTTACTTTCATATTTTTATTTTATATAGAATATCACTGTTTTTTATTAAAGATGATTCTACTTGTATTAAAGTGTAGCAAAACTACAGTTTAATAGCAAAATAAAGCAAATTTTAAAAATTAAGAAGCCCGGCACTACGTGCCGGGCTTCGAGGTTTCATTGTCTATAAGATCAGTGATAGCGCAAAGACGCATCAACTTTTCTCACCGCAAGAAAAATAATTCTGTGAGTCTGAGTCACAATTGGTGTTTGATTTAGAATTCTAATTTGTGGCCTGGGAAGGTAGTCGAGTGATGGTGTCACTCGCATTTTAGGAGCGGCAAAGAACGCTGAGCCAAATCCAAGTATTGCACCTTTCTTTTGTTCATCCGGATATTGAGCTCCAAAAGCAAGCAAATGTATTAAGCTCGCATGTTTAAAGCCATCCTCTTTCATCGCCATTTCTATGAGTTCTAAATCTTGATTTTCATAGTATCTAAAGTCCCAAAGTCCAATGTCTTTAATGCTAATGGGGATTTTATCAATTTCAAGAGAAAGAAAGCACATATCGTAATTCCCAGAATTAATTAACGAAAATGCGGTGTCGGTTTTTTTGATTTCTATTCGGGCATTACTGTACTCCATAGTCTTCAGCCTCCTCAATGAGCGATTTACTAAAAACAATTTACCATAAAAGCAAAGTATTGTACATATACAGTATAATATAGTATAATAAGTTTTATAATTATGAAAAAAACAACACAAAATCTATTTAGTAGTATTAAAAAAATGTTTAGCAGTCTTTTTGCCTGGGCCGCCGATCATAAGGTTTGGTCTATTATTATACTAGCTATAATATTTGGGGGTCTTTATTTTTATCTAAAACCTGCTAACAGCACCGGAAAGACCGAAGAAATAACGGTAATAAGAAAAAACCTAGAAGAAGCGGTGTCTCTCACAGGGCG
>JAYWGA010000067.1:0-2101 GCA_043778525.1 bacterium | reverse complement strand
ATAAAACCTATAATATACGCCGCCGCTTTTGAAAAAGGTCTCGATCCTGAAACTGTGGTTTTTGATAGCCCTACGGAATTTAACACTGGATGTCCACTCGCTGACGGCACTCGCCGTGATGCACCTTGCTATAGCCCACAAAACTACGATGAAGGTTTTTTTGGTGGTATTTCTATACGAGAAGCACTTGGTAATTCTCGCAACATACCAGCCGTAAAAACCTTATACTTAGTCGGCGTACAAAATGCTATAGATTTTGCAAAAAGACTAGGTATCACATCCTTAAAAGGTGCTGACAGATATGGGCTTTCTCTTGTACTTGGTGGTGGTGAAGTGTCTTTGCTCGAGCTGACTGCTGCCTATGGACCTTTTTCACAGGGAGGGGATTACAATAAACCTACAGCAATACTAGAAATAAAAGATAAAGATGGAAAAATATTGGAAGAATATAAAGATAGTAAATTTAATGTACTTTCACCTGACACCGCCGCAAAAATATCCAGTATACTTTCGGATAATTCTGCACGATCTCGAGTATTTGGTCCGTATTCAAAGCTTTACTTTCCAGGTAGTGATGTAGCGGCAAAAACAGGTACCACAAACAATGTAAAAGACGGATGGGTCATAGGATACACCACAGATACTTTACTCGGCGGATGGGTAGGAAAAAATGACAATACCAGCTTTGGAGAAGTAAATGCTAGTCTAAGTATTGTACCTTTGTGGAATACTATTTTTACAAAAATAATAGCTAAAAAATCTCCCGGATATCTAAATAAGGAATATAATCCAAATCCAGAACTAGATGGTCAAAAATGTAGCCCGGAAGGTAGGGCAATGGATATAATACAAACAGCTATAGCTTACAGTATATTTTCAAACATAAGATCTGGCGACGCTCAGGAAAATAGATGGCTAACCAGCTCAAGTGCCTGCGCAGCAGTGGAAACTTCCAGCAGTACTCCTATCACAGCAGTTTCTACCACCACACCTTTGTAAAATATTATCTATAAGATGGCATTATAAGATAAAGAAAATTATTGTCCTGTATACCTTGAAAAATAATCGGCTTATTTTGTGAAGTAAATTTAACTATCACACTCGCGTCACGCGTTTGCGATAAAAACTCTTCAAAATATCTACTATTTATTTTTACTGTAAAGTTTTCTCCTTTAGTGTCAGCATTTATATTTTCGGTAGCTGAACCTATTTCAAAATTTTGCGCAAAAATATTTATATCAGTTTCTTTACATTCTAGAGTTATTTGCTCCGTTTTATCAGAAAAGAAAGATACTATTTTTAAAGATCTAGAGATATCTTCTTTAAGAAATACACTCACTGACTCCGGGTTTTGCGGTATTATTTGTTTATAATTTGGGAAATTACCTTCAATAAGACGCGTGACAAAATATTCTTCAGGAGTTTTTATGGAAAGACTATTTTTAGAAACAGTTATTTCTAATTCATTTTTATTTTCATTAAATATTTTTATTATATCTTTTACATTTTTTTCGGGTATTATAAAAGCTAAAGAAGGTAGTGTTTGCTTGGTTTCTATTTTCTTTTCGGATAATCTATAAGAATCCGTTCCTACAAAAACAAGTTGCTCCACATCTGAATAAACATGCACACCGGAAATTTCTGGTTTTATTTCTGTTTTTGCTACAGAAAAGACTACTTGCTTTAAGCCATAAATTAAACTTTGAGCGTCTATTTTAAAATTTTCACCTACTACATCGGGTAGCGCTGGAAAACTTTCAAATGAGAGCGTTTTTGCCTCTACAGAATGATTATCCACCTTAATAGAGCAAACATTTTCTTTAAATTCTATTTCTGCTTTACTGTCTTCATTTATATTTATACTAGAAAATATTCTATTTATAGTTTCTGAACTTATAACAAAAGAACCTTCTTCAATAACTTTACAGTTTAAAACTTTTTCATAGCCTGTACTGATGTTTGTAGATCTAAGACAAAGACTTTCACCTTCAGTTTGGAATAATATACCTTTTAATATTTGATTCTGATTATTTTTAGAAGTAGTGGTACTATTATTTTCTAAAGCTTCTTTTAATAATTTTGCATTGATAGATATTTTCAT
>JAYWGA010000066.1:0-16295 GCA_043778525.1 bacterium | reverse complement strand
TGCAATTGACCTTATCCACAAAAAAGTATATAATCTTATTTGTGTTTTGCGGTGTTAGTTTAGTGGTAAAACAACTGCCTTCCAAGCAGTGGATTAGGGTTCGATTCCCTAACGCCGCACAAATTTTTTATATTCATATTTCAATATTTTCAAAAAATTTAAGATCTATTTGTTTTTGATCTTTGTCGAGTATTACAGTAATAAGATGCAGGTGAAATGGTTGATTAGACTTCAGTACAGCGACTACATAGTATTCAGCTATTTTTGCCACTTTAAGCATTTTTTTAAAATGAGCATTTTCTTCAGGTCTTATACTACTGCTTTCACTTGCAGTCTTCACTTCTATCACATGAATGCGTCCATTTTTGGTAGCTACAATATCAAGCTCCCCTCCCCACATAATAAAATTTCTTTTAATTATCTCAAAACCATTATCTAGTAAGTACTTTTCAGCGAGTTCTTCACCAATATTTCCTATAGCTTTTCTAAACTTAGAGTTTTTATCCATAAATATATACAAAATTATACCATAAAAGACATTAGTTATCCCCGCTATCCACATAGTTATCCCCGTTTTTAAGCTACTTTCTGATTATATCAAGTATTTCAGTAAAATGCTCATCAAAAAAATGTCCTTTATCATTTAATAAAACATATGTAGCTTTATTTAATTCCTTTTTATACTTTTCCATCTCAGCTATAGGTACTACAAAATCATCTTTACTATAGATAAATACTAGATCTGTTTCATGTGAAACAACACTTTCTATTGATTTTAAAGAAAAATCTATTTTAAAGCTTCCCATACTTTCATCTTTTTCGTCACTATGAGGCACACCCACAAGTATAAGTTTGTTTACGAGACCCCTACCGCCTGCGGCTCCTTCCCCACGGGAAGGATTATCAGAATGTTTCATGTTCCACTTTTTAACATAATTTGTATAATCTTTTGCAAAATATTTCACAAGAAAGGCAGAACCAAGACTGTAGCCTACAAAAATAGTATCGGGATCTAGTATAGTTAAATGACTTTCAAAAAACGTTTTCCACTCTTTATAGTCAGCATTTTGCTTGTTTGGAAACGTAGGATTGAGAACTTCGTACTTAACATTTGATTTTTTTACTTGAGTTTCATGTGAAATAGTTTTATCTCTTATGTTTAAATCTTTTTCTAGATTTTCTTTCCAAGTTTTGTTATTTTTATACCTTAATGCTTTTTTTAGAGTTTCATATGAAATAACTTTGTTCTCTAGATAATTTAAATAATCTTTTTTGTTATTAAAACTCATACCACCACCTATAAGAAATATTTGTTGTTTTTTCTGTTTCATGTTTTACATCTTTTAATAAATTTTTATGTGCTCTCGCTTGGAATCGAACCAAGACTAGCGGTTTCGAAGACCGATGTGATATCCATTTCACTACGAGAGCTATAAAGTAATTCTAACACAAAAAGGTTGCAAAAGAAATATAAAAATGATAAAATTATTTAGTCTTAAAAGATTCTTTGCGGAATTAGTTTAGTGGTAAAATACGTCCTTGCCAAGGATGAGATACGAGTCCGATTCCCGTATTCCGCACAAAAAGAAAATGTTTTACAGTTTAGTATGAAAATAAATATAGATAAAATACCAAAAGAAGTTTTAAGTATTTGTAAAAAGCTAGAAGATAGTAACTTCGAAGCTTGGATAGTAGGTGGCTCAGTGAGAGATCTGCTTTTAGACAAAGCACCTAAAGACTGGGACATAACGACGAATGCAAAACCTGATGAAATACTCAGCTTATTTAGTCGTGCCTTTTATGAAAATGCTTATGGCACAGTAGGGGTGGTGCCATATGAAACTGATGCAGAGCTAGAGAATACTGCTGAGGCTTTAAAAGTCATCGAAATAACTCCGTTTAGAGGTGAAGGCATATATACTGATGGTCGCAGACCAGATGAGGTTATTTTTGGAGTTTCTTTAGATGAAGATTTAAAGCGCAGAGACTTTACTATCAATGCTATAGCTTATAATCCTATAAAGGACATCATTAAAGACAATCACGAAGGTTTAAAGGACATTGAAAGTAGTACATTAAGGACAGTGGGAAACCCTGACGAAAGATTCGCTGAAGATTCGTTGAGACTACTTAGAGCCATAAGAATATCTACACAGCTTGGATTTTTTATTTCACCTGAAACACTAGACTCTATAATCAAAAACAAAGAGGGCATGCAAAGAGTTTCATGTGAAAGGGTCAGGGATGAGCTTATAAAGCTCCTCATGACCGATGTTCCCATGCTTGGTTTTCTCACCTTAGAGTACACTGGGCTGCTAGCATATATAATACCAGAGCTAAGATTGGGTATCGGCATGACTCAGACAAAAGCCCACAGCTTTGATGTATGGGGGCATTTACTTCGTAGCATGCAAACTGCAGCTGATAAAAACTGGGATCTAGATATGCGTATGGCCGCGCTTTTACATGATATAGCCAAGCCACACACAGCTAGATGGGTAAAAGCTACAAATCAAAATAGCTTTCACGGGCATGAAGTAGTGGGGGAGAAGGTTTCCCGTGAAATACTAAGTAGACTTAAATTCCCTCAAAAACAAATAGATAAAGTGAGTAAGCTTATAAGATGGCATATGTTTTTTTCGGATCCAGATCAAATCACTCTTTCTGCTGTACGCCGTATGGTAGCAAATGTTTCGCGTGAAAACATATGGGATCTAATGAATCTACGCGTGTGCGATAGAGTCGGTAGTGGCAGACCCAAAGAAGATCCTTATAGACTGCGCAAATATCACGCCATGATAGAAGAAGCTATGAAGGATCCAATAAACGTGAGCATGCTCAAGATAGACGGCAAAAAGCTAATGGAAGCCTTAAATGAAAAACCAGGTCCCAAAATAGGTCTAGTTTTAAATGCACTTATGGCTGAAGTGTTTGAAAATCCTGAAATAAACACAGAAGAGGCACTTGTTTCATATGCCACAAATCTTATAAAACTAGATATAAAAGAGCTAAAGAAGCTGGCGGAAAAAGGTAAACTAGAGAAAGATAAAAAAGAAATAGCAGAGGTACAGAAAATAAATGCAAAATATAAGGTACAATAGATAGTATGCTACATTTGCAAAGACGAGAAATTTATAAAAAACTAACTCCAAAGACAAGGGATTTTGTAGATAAATATTTAGAAGCTAATTTTGGTATTGCTAAATTTAAGGTTTTGAGTCCTTCCCTTGGGGAAGGTGGCCAAAGGGCGGAAGGGGTTGCCGAAAGCAAAGGGGGTATTGAACTTAAAAGTGAAAGTGCTCAAGTGGGGATTGGCAATATATCTAAACTAATAAATAAAAAGAATTATTCTGAAAATCTGACTCCCGAGACTGATCCATACTTCACAGATTTCCATTCTGACTTTTTAGATTTCCTTTTTCCAGAATTTGAAAAACAAATGCTAGATGGTAAAAGTATGAAAGACATGAATAAGGCAGTCGAGAAAATAATGCAGACCATTTTGAAAGGGGAGAGGATTTGCATATTTAGCGACTACGACAGCGACGGCGTACCGGGCATATCCATGATGCGTGACTTTTTTGAAACTATAAAATACGAAAACGTACTCTACTACATACCAGACAGACACAAAGAAGGGTATGGACTAAATCTGTCAGCACTAGAAAAAATAAAATCAGAAAATGTAAAACTTATTATCACTATAGATCTTGGTATTACAAATATAAAGGAGGTGGACTTTATAAATGACAGTGGTATGGAAGTGATTATTACAGATCATCATTTACCAATAGAAACAGAAGACGGACAGAGTCTGCCAAGAGCGTACGCCATACTAAATCACAAACAAAATAGCTGTAGCTATGCTGACAAAAATCTCTGTGGTAGCGGGGTAGTTTTCAAGCTTATTTGCGAGCTATTTGCATATATAAAACTGCATAGTCTTTATGAAATAAAAGAGGGTAGTGAAAAATGGCTACTAGACCTTGTAGGTATAGCGACCATAGCCGACATGGTACCACTAGTCGGAGAAAATAGAGCCATAGCTATTTATGGACTTTTTGTACTTTCAAAAACTAGAAGGCAGGGCCTCCGAGAAGTAATTAAAAATAGTAAAACAGAAATAGATAAGATCACCGAAGACGATATAGCCTTTTCAATAGCTCCGAGAGTAAATGCTGCGAGTAGGATGGATCACCCAGTGCATGCCTTTAATATGTTTTCAAATAATTTAAAGCTCGGCCTCGATAGCGCTCACTACCTGGAAACTCTCAACACTACTCGCAAAGAGTCGGTAGCGAGTATAGTAAAAAAAGTGCACAAAATACTCGATGAGAAAAAAATAGTAGGGGAGCTGAGGGAAGTAGTCGTGATAGGAGACTCAGACTGGACACCAGGCATACTCGGCCTAGTAGCGTCCAATGTAGTCGACAGGTATAAGCTGTCTTGCTTTGTTTGGGGAAAGGGAGATGATGCTAAAAATTTTAAAGGATCATGCCGTAGTGCAGGGGACATACATGTAGTCAAGATGATGAGCGAGGTCAAAGATTTATTCACGCATTTTGGTGGACATGAGGCGGCTGGTGGCTTTGCACTGGACTTTAAAAATCTTCACAAGCTAGAGGGCGAGCTAAATAAAAATTACGAAAAATCTCTTTTACCTAAAAAAGAGAAAGAGGGTAGTGCTGATAAAAATAATTTTATAGAAATAGATCTCGAGGATGTGAGTAGTGAATTTTTGAAGGGACTATCTCTCATCGGTCCCTTTGGTGTGGGCAATCCAAAGCCGAGCTTTAAAATAAAAAATCTAGACTCGTTCGAGGTAAAAAGATTTGGTAAAAAAATGGAGCATATAAAAATAAATCTACAGACTAGATCTGCCAAAAGAGAAGCTATTAAATTTTTTGCTGACCGTGAAAAAGAAAAGGAGCTCGTACAAAATGTGCATGAGCTCTTCTACGCCATCGAGCCTGGCTGGCGTACTAGCGTGCCACGCTTGCGAGTGGTTTAGTGTAATGTGGGAAAAAGATTTATTTCTCGTGTATAAAATAATACAAAAGATTTTTCGCTATCTGACATTTTGGCAATACCCATTTCTAAACCTCCAGAAAAATTACCATTGGTCCAGCCTTTTGGATTTTGCTTTAAAGTGATCTCATAAAAACTTTTTACATATTCAAAGCTTACCCCTGCCCTTGTTTCGGATTCAATAAACTTGACTTGCTCCTGTGAGAGTTCGATTGAATGTATGAGAAAGATTATCTCGCCAGACGCTTTTTCTTTGGTCATCTCTTCCTCCATATTTTATATAAAACTCCACCTATGGGAGTTCGGCTTTTTATATAATACAGAAACTAAAAAATAATGTCAAATAATGATATAATATAAAAATATGAAATACATAATATATGCAGATGGAAGTAGTCTCGGTAATCCAGGAAAAGGTGGTTATGCATTTTTGATATTTAATACAGAAACTAAAAAAATAAGTGAATACGGCGGAGCAGTACAAGTCGCTACAAATAATCAAATGGAGCTCAAGGCACTCATCGAGGCACTAAAGGTTTTAAATTTTGGGGATATAAAAGTAGGGGAGGGCGATGTGCTAGAGATGAGACTAGACTCACAGTATGTAATAAAAGGATCTACAGAATGGTACAAAGGCTGGGTAAAAAATGGCTGGATGACAGCTGCAAAGAAAGCGGTATTAAATAAAAACTATTGGTTAGAAATATTGAATGGATTAGAAATGTTAAAGGATAAAGGTATCAAAATAAACTTTGTACATGTACTAGGTCACAATGGTGAGGAGGGCAATGAAAGGGTAGATGAAATAGCCAGGACCATGGCTAGTGGTAAAGTGATGGACTTACGAAAATAAATCTCGAGAAACCTAAATAGAACAATATGCTTTATAAAATAATTTTCATTTTTTTAAGCTCTATCATTTGTGAAACTGTATTTCACCTTGATATATATAGTTTGTTTTTTATTTTTATAATAAGCTATATAGCTATGTCTTTTTACAGTCTAAAGGACAGACCTTTAAATGAGACAAATGTCCTTGAGGATTCTTTGTATAAAATGTCCCTTAATGTCCCTAATGAATCTTTAAATTTTAAAAAAATAATATGGTTTCACTTTAAGTTTCTATTTTTATTTAGTGTTTTTTTGTCTGGAATATTACTAACTGACAAAAATAAACAAGCTGTTTCATTTTATGAATATCAAAAAACTGAAGTAGAAATAACTGGCATAGTAGTCCAGCGTGAAAGTAGGGTAGATAATTTGTCTCTAATATTGCGTGTAGAAGCCGCTAAAGCTAGTACCCAAAATATAGAGCTAGAGCCACTTCCAAAGTACGCAAAAGTCCCAGTTGCAATGTTTCAGAAAATCGAGCTTTATGAAAGATTGAAAATAAAGGGCGTGTCAGTGGACCAAAGTCGTACAGCAGTCTCAGGCTCACAGTTCTTACTGTCCAAATATGAAACTAGAAAATTTATTTATGACCCCGAAATAACATTAAATAGATTTAATAGTGTAGAAAAAATAAATAATTACACTCCAAAATTTTACGAAAAAATATTGAGCTTCATCTCTGAAATAGGAAATAATTTTCAAGAAAAGATACAAGCTAATATGCATGAGCCGTATGCCTCTATTGCCTCTGGTATATCTTTAGGAAAGACAGAATATCTGAGCAAAGACATAAAGGACATTTTTATAAATAGTGGGCTCATACATTTGATGGTGCTTTCGGGATCAAATGTCTCTTTGGTAATAGTTTTTATTTGGTTTATATTTTCAAAATTTGAAAAAAGAAAAAGAGTATTTTTATCTATTTTTTTCTCTTGGTTTTTTATTTTTATGACGGGATTAAACCCACCTAGCGTACGCGCTGGACTCATGGCTACTCTCGCCCTCACTGCTGCCCTCTACGGTAAAAATTACAATTTGGTTTCTGGTCTTCTCATCGCACTTTTTCTAATGAGTCTTTTTGATCCGCTTTCGCTCATTTACAACCCTTCTCTTCACCTTTCCTTTTTAGCTTGCTTTGGACTATTTTTAGTTTCTCCTGTGGTCGAAAACTTTTTAATTAAAAATAAGAAAGTGCAAAAGATAGCTATAATAAAAAATCGTAAACTTATAAAAATATTTTCTTTAATTTTTTCTATGACTTTTACCACATCGTTTTACTTACTCGGTCTCACAGGCAAAGTTTCTTTGGCTAGTGGATTTGCCACATTACTAGCAGAGCCACTAATAGTCATCTCCATGCTGCTGACTTTTTTAATTATACTTTTTAGCTTTATAAATATTTTATTATTCAGTTTTATTGCAAAGATTTTCGGAATATTAAACTCTATTATTATTTTTATTTTTCTAAAGCTAGCCGAGTATACCCAAAACAATTTTGGAGTTTTCCAATTTGAAATAAGTAGAAACTTCGTAATTTTGTTTTATACTATATTTATAATTTATTTTTATTATTTATATAAAAAACTAGACATACTGCCAGAAATAAAAATATATGAAAAATACTAAAACAAAAATTAAAATTTATTCTCTACTATTGGTATTTTTAATATTCTCTTTTTCTTTTTACTATGCATTTACACTTGCTAGTAAAAATACTTTGTCTGTGTCTTTTTTAGATGTAGGGCAGGGTGATAGTATTTTTATAAAGACACCTAGCGGCATAAAAATACTCATGGACGCCGGCAAGGATAATGTAGTGCTCACTAGACTAGGCGACCAGCTTTCATTTTTAGAAAAAGATATAGACTTAGTCATCGGCACGCATGATGATCTAGATCATATAGGAGGCTTACCAGCTGTAATTTCAAAATACAATATTGGCTCTGTACTACTGTCCTTACCGGAGTCAGATAGTGCAGCCAATACTGAAATAATAAAAGTCTCAAAAGAAAAAAACATACCAATAATAAAAATAGAAAATCCAAAAGAAATATTATTAGAAGATGGTACAAAAGTGGAAATACTTTTCCCCGTAAAAGATATGAATGGAGCAGAGTCCAATGATGCTTCAATAGTGACAAAGATTACTTATGGCAATATTTCTTTTCTTCTTACGGGCGACTTACCACAGTCGGGTGAATTATTTTTGGTAAACACTTATGGAAGTAAAATAAAATCTGATATTTTAAAACTAGGGCATCATGGATCTGATACTAGTAGTCATCCAAAGTTTCTCGAGACAGTGTCGCCTCGCGCAGTAGTTATTAGCAGTGGCAAAAATAATACCTTTGGTCATCCACATAGATCGGTCATAGACCTCATAAATAAATTTGGGTTTCAGATATTTCGCACTGATGAGATGGGTACTATAAATTTTGAAACTGACGGTATAGATATCTGGCAAAAATAAAATACATCTTTTTGAGATGTATTTTATTTTATTTTTTTATACTATTGCTAGCCTTTCATGTTTGCGGGCTTTTATGCAGCAAGTACATATTTTGATACGAGGACCATTTGGTATTCTTGCCCATTGTAGATTTGGGTAGCGTCTCACAGATCCAGTTGGGGTGAATTTTGTTGCACGAGTACGGTTTGAGTATCCTCCTCCTACTTGTGTGCCTTTATTACATAATAAACAGATATGTGCCATACTTCTTTTGAGTTATATTTATATGCGTATATAATAGCATAAAATGCCAATCAGTGCAAACAAACAAATGGAAGGGTTTTAGTATAAGTGCTATAATATAATTTATATGTCACAAAATTTAATCATAATCATTTTAGCAATAGTTTTAGTTTTAGCTTTGTTTTTTATATTCTTTTTATACCTTACTAATAGAAAAGGAAATGGTAGAAATAGTGAGCTGGACAATCTGTATAAGCAAATATCTGGTTTTGAGTCGCGGGTATTTGATAACATAAAAAACATAGATCAAAAACTATCATCAAGCGAGAGAGAGATGAAAAGGGTTGTAGAAAATCAATTTGAAAATTCTAAAGATCTGATAAGCGATATATCTGAGCGCATGACAAACTCTGAAAGAGAAACTAGAAAGACTCTGCAAGTGCAGTTTAGCGAAGCCAATAAACTAATACAAGAAATAACCGGCGAGCTGGTGAGTGTAAAAGAAGGCAACAAGCAAGTCTTTTCTATGACCGAGCAGCTGAGCAATCTAGAAAAAGTGCTTACAAATCAAAAACAAAGAGGAAATTGGGGTGAAGGATCTCTGGAGCTCATACTTTCAAATATTATAAACACGCATTTTACTATGCAGTACAAATTTACTGACGGAGATATAGTAGATGCTGTGGTACATATAAAAGATAAGCTGTTGCCGATAGATAGTAAATTTTCTCTCGATAATTATCAAAGATGTATAGACGCTGAAATAGACGAAGATAAAAAATATTATGCCGAAGAATTTAAAAAAGATATAAAAAAACGTATAGACGAAACTTCTAAATATATAAAAGAAAAAGAAAACACTCTTTCTATTGCTTTTATGTTTATCCCTTCCGAGGCTATATATTATGACCTTTTGGCTGGTGAGCAGTCTCGCATAAAGGTAAATACGCAAAAACTAATAGAATACGCCCAGGCTCAAAAAGTATTTATTGTATCACCTACTTCCATACTGGCTTATTTACATCTCGTACTTTCAGGTATAAAAGCTTTTACCATAGAAGAGAGTGCCAAGCAAATACAAAAAAAAGTAGAGGAGCTAGGCAAGCATGTAGCCGCACATGAAAACTATATGAAAAAGCTAGGCAACTCGCTAGGCACAACAGTCAATCATTATACCGATGCTTATAAAGAGCTGAAAAAAATAGATAAAGATGTATACAAAATAACAGATGGGGTCTCGGGTGGATCTATAGAAGTGATGAGTATAGACAAACCTAATTTAGAAGATTAAATAAAAAAATAAAATAGAAATAAGATATACACAAGTGCAAGCTTTACAATTATTTTTAATCGTTTATACTTTTATTAAATATGGAAGACAAAAATAGTAGTATCAGTATTATAAATAAAAATAATGGATCTCTCACAGGAGAAAAAGCAGACGCCTTGCCAATAAGGCTAGTGACCACAAACTCTGGTTTTAAGTTTTTTATCTTAGGTTTTATTTCAGCTATACTTGTGATGGGTGCATTTATATTTTTAGCAAAAAGACAAGTTACAGTAGTAGACATATCTGGAAAAGCTGCAGAATACGTAGAATACGAAATAAAATAAAAAAGCGCCTTAATCTCTAAACAATCCTTCTTTATGAAGTAAATTTCCTCGCATAAGGATAGCCACAGCTGGCTTTAGCATTTCGCTAAAGTACCACAGCGTCCTTCGGAATGGAAATATGAGTGCATACGCGTCAATTGCTTAGAGATTAAAGAGCTTTTGTGTTAAAATGTATTTATCTATTAAATATATAAATATAATTTAAGTTCTCTTATTATAGCAAATAATAAAAATATGTCAAGTATTTCAAATGACAATCTGAAAAGTCAAAACGAGCCTAGAAATGAAGAGGTTTTTGCGCTGCGCGATCAAGTACTAGACTCAAGTCTAAGACCTAAAACTTTTGATGAGTATGTGGGTCAAGATATAATCAAAAAAAATCTACACATACTGCTGAGTGCAGCAAAAGAGCGCAATCACCAGCCAGAGCACATACTTTTTTATGGGCCACCAGGCCTTGGTAAGACTACGCTAGCTCACATAATAGCAAAAAGTATCGGGGCAAATATGAAGACTACATCGGGTCCTGCTATAGAAAAAGTAGGAGATCTGGCCAGTATACTGACAAATTTAGAAAGTGGAGATGTGCTTTTTATAGATGAAATACACAGACTGAATAAAATGGTGGAGGAAATACTATATCCAGCAATGGAATCTGGCGTCATAGATATCATAATAGGTAAAGGTCCCGCCGCGCGCACTATACAGCTTGATATTCCACCATTTACTCTCATCGCAGCTACCACTCGTTTGGCCATGCTTTCGGCTCCTCTTCGCTCTCGTTTTTCGGGAGGAGTGCATAGGCTGGAGCATTATACAGACCAAGAAATACAAAAAATAATCTGTAAATCTAGTGAAGTTTTGAATATAAAAATAGAAAATGAGGCGCTGATAGAAATATCAAAAAGAGTACGTAGTACACCTCGTACAGCAAATTATATTTTAAAAAGAGTAAGAGACTACGCCCAAGTGTATAAAAAAAATGTAGATCTTGTCGTGGTAAATGAAGTGATGAAAATGCTAGAAATAGACCAGTACGGCCTAACTGCCCAAGATAGAAAACTACTGCGTATAATAATGGACAATTTTAAAGGCGGACCTGTCGGATTAAATACTTTATCGGCTTCACTTTCCGAAGAAGAAGATACATTAGAAAATGTAATAGAGCCATATCTTTTGCAAATAGGTATGCTAGAGCGCACAGCCAGAGGTAGGACTGTGACCGACAAAGCTGTAGAGCATATATCAAAGTTTATTTAGTTTTTTAAATAAATATATTTGTGCTATAATGCACAGTATTCGGGATGTGGTGTAACGGCTAACATTTTGGTTTTGGGTACCAAAGACTCAGGGTTCGAATCCCTGCATCCCGACAAATTCCTATTTTAAGCTTACTTTACATAACTAAAAATACTTATATTCCTTCCTTCTTTTATAGCTCTTTTGGCAAAAGTAGTTTCTTTTATAATTTTACTTTCAAAATCACCTAGCTCAAAAGCTTTTATATTTATTTCTTTTTCCAGGTTTTTCAAAGCTATTTCTATTTCGTTTGCATAATCTTGCCAATCAGTCGCAAGTATAAGCTCTCCTCCTATTTCTATTTTTTCAAGCAAACTTTTTATAAATCCTTGTTTCAAAAGCCTTCTTTTATTATGCCTTTTCTTTGGCCATGGATCAGGAAAAAGTACAAATACCCCAGCAAGACTTTGATTTTCTATTTTTTCTAGCACTTCTCTGGCATCTTCTTGTATCAAAAGAGTGTTTTCTATATTATTTTTAAAAAGTTCACGCATAACCTTTACCACACCAGCCTCATACATCTCTACTCCCAGTAGCTTTATTTCTTTATTATCATTATGTTTACTGGCTATTTCTAAGAGATGCGATCCATTGCCAAAACCTATTTCTAAAAACACTTTTTGATTTACTAAATTCGCATTCTTAAAAAAACTTTTAATATCTTTTATTCTAAATACATATTTACCTTTAAAGCTTTCAAAAAAAGATTTTTCTATATCCGAAAGTCGCCCACGTAAATGTACAGTTTTAATGCTAAATTTTGTAAAATACTTATATTTTAATCTGTTTAAAAAAGACATAGAAATTATTTTGTAAATCTAGAAAAAACTATGTTTATCAAGGACAATATCAGGGAGAATAGTACCGCAGAGAAAAAGCTAGATACCATAAAGCCATCTACAAAAAAGTCAGTAAGCATAATCATAAGTGCATTTACCACAAAAGTAAACAGTCCAAGAGTAAGAAGGGTAATGGGGAAAGAAAGTATAGTGATAATAGGTTTTATAAAAATATTTATCAAAGTGAGGACAAAAACCACTACTAAAAGGTTTATAAGTCCCGCAGAGGTAAAGCCTCCAGTAATAGAAACCCCAGGTATGAAGTAAGTAGCAAGCGCCAAAGATACAGCTGAAGTGAGTAATTTAATTATCATACGAATAGTATATTATATAAACTTAATAAATAATAATTATAATATAAAATTTTTATTAAAAGTCACAAACTGTTTATAGCATATGCTAGTTATCCACATAAAAGACATTAAAGGACATTGACTTATTTAACTAGCTGATTATACTTAAATACAAATAGCGTACTCTATTTTCAAAAAGTGTTTGAGTTTTAATTTTAAGCTTTGTGACTCTACGGGGAATCGAACCCCGATTACTGCCTTGAGAAGGCAATGTCCTAACCGTTAGACGATAGAGCCATACGAGAAGATAATATCATATTATCAAGTTTTTTACAAAAGAGTACGCATGAAAAACAAATATACAAACCTCAAAAAAACAATATCAGGTATAGCTCTTACAATAATGCCTATTACTATTTTTGCGGCGACAAGTACAAATTTTCTCATAAATACTCAAAACGAAAATGCAGGCAGAGCTAACTCAAATAGCTCCTTAAACTATTCTCTCGGTTGTAGTGAGTTTGGCAAAATAGGAGAGGGTATAGTATCTAGTGGATTATTTTCTGTTTCAGCTGCCTTACCTTGTGAGTCGCCGCAAATAGGTATCAGCTTTAGATACGCTCCAGAAAAAAGAGTGCAGCTGCCTCCACCAAATCTAGACATGCAAAACATGCAGATAAGTGTGCGCACTGTCGGCTCTCCAGCACTCACCGTACCAGTAGCCGTGAGCACTGTAGCTACAAATACAGATATAAATGGTTTTAGTATATATCCAGTTTTGATAACGGTAGCGCCTGGACTTTATGACATTTTTATAAAGTCAGGAGCACATCTAAATCAAAAGTTTGGCACAGTAAATATTACCGGAGCATCGACTACCATAGACTTTAGTCAAGGGCTTACAAAATTTGCCAAGGCGGGAGATATAAATGGATCACAGTTTGGAGATGATGAAGTAAATGCCATAGACATATCACTCACGATTTTAAACTTAGGACTACCAACATACAGAGCGGATACAAATCAAGATGGCGTAGTAAATGCACTCGACATAGGCATACTGATAGCCAATCTTAATGAGACTGGGGAATAGCAATAAAATAATTGCAAAACATTTTATGAAAAATCTAAAAGTAAAAACAAGTGTAAGTAAAAATATAATCCAAAAAATATCTTTGGGTATAGTTTTGTTTATAGCTGTTTTTAGTTTTGGATATAGTTTTGTTTTTGCTACAGGCAATTATACTTTTGGTCCAGGGGCTGGTACTTTTTATGTGGGTAGGCAGTTTGAGGTCAATATAAACATGACTACAAATCAGGGTACGACTGCAGCAGATATAGAAATATTTTATGACTCATGTAAGCTGACAGTAGTCGACGCTCTGCCTGCTGCGGGCACTCAGATATTTACAGGCACAGTATTCCCAACATATCCTGCAGCTGGAAATATTTCTACCTTTGTAGGGTGTAGCGGAAATATAAAACTGACAGGCTTTACTACAGACCCGGCAGGTGTACTGCAAGGAGGAGGGTCTGGAGCTTTTGGTAAAATAAGATTTAAAGTACGCGATGTAAATCTTGGCGGATCACTGCTCGACATACGTACCGATGGCTTTGGTATATCTTTTACACTCGACTCAAATATAAGTGATGTAAATGGTTTTGATATGTTAAACGCTGCGACAGATGGAAACTATATTTTAAGACTAGATAAAAACCCAGTACCAGACGCAGATGACAAGCCTTTTTTTGGAGGATTTAATCCGGCGCTAAATGCTGCCGGCATTTTGATAGGAGCAAATATTTTATTTAATACTTTTGATAATGAGTCTGGAGTGGAGCTGAGTAGTATCACAAACTCAGTGACAATAAATGGCGGAGCACCTACAGTGTATACGAGTGCTAGCCCTGGAGTGACGCCGTCATGTGTAAATACAAATCTAGACGCAGTGTCTGTATGTAATCTGACTATAGATCCGGCTAGTAATTTTCCATACGACGCGCTAGTGTGTAGCACAGTGAATGCAAATGACTTATCGCAAACAGCAATCACCTTTACTCCTACACCAAATTTTGCTACTCCCATTACTTCTTGTTTTCGCACTCAATATGACCTAGTCGCGCCAAACACCATAAATAATATACCTGGTAAAAATAGTATAAACATCGCTATCAACACTCCTTTTTCTTTTAATCTCATCGATGGCGAAACTGGCTCAAATATAAATACGGTGATAGTGACCGTGAAGGGAATAAATTATACAGTTGCTGGACCCAACTTTTTTACCTACACTGGCACTCCAAATAATTATGCCATCACCATACCCACTCTCACCCTTCCTACTTTTATACAAAACGAAACTGTAAGTGTAAGAATACGAGCTCAAGATAATGCAACGCAAATAACAGTACCTACACCAAATAGCCTAGACGAGACTTACACTTTTAAAATAGGTGACACATTGCCACCTTTTGTATCATCATCTCTCCCACTACCGACAACAAACTTTACCAACGCCTGCACTGACCCAATAGTCTCGATTGTTGAAGATACAGGCTCTGGAGTCAATATAAATAGCGTGCGCATATTTGTAAGTGCTACAAATCTTTATTACACCGCGGCGGGTCCAAACTTTTTTACCTACACAGGTACCTCGTCTGCCTACACTGTGAGCATACCCGCACCAGTGGGCTGCTGGACACCAAATGTACCTATTGCAGTGGGTGTGTTTGCGCGTGATGTAGCGAATAATTATCTCGATGCATATATATACGGCCTCGGAGGGAATGCCTCTAGTACTGTGACGACCATAGTGAATACTGTGACGAACACTATATATAGTGGCGGAGGTGGTGGCTATGTAAATACAATATATCAAGACAGAGATGTGATAAGAGAGGTAGCGGGACTCACTCCGCCAGAGATAATAGAAAAAGTAATATACCTCTACAAAGCAAAACCAAATGCAGATCAGAAAAAACAAATAGTAGAAAATGTAAACAAGGCCCTCTTTAGTCTTTCAAATGCCGGAGAAAAAATAGTAATAACAAAAATAAATGATGCTTTTAATAAAAGTAAAAAATATATAATTTTTGAAGGCAGAAAAATTATTTTGAATGGAGCGGGTATACCACTTTCGACAGTAGAGATAGAAATAGGTGAAATAAGATCTGGAATATTCGTCACAGTTGGTGCTGATGGTACTTGGTCGACAGATATACCTGGTAGCCTCCTCGGCAATAGAGTGTACACACTCACGGCTCGCACAGTAGTCGATGGACTACCGACCGGGTCCCGTAATACTATCGCAACCATAATAGTATTTCCTTGGTGGTGGATACTTGCCTTTGGTATGTTTGGAGGTTTGATATATCAAGCTTACAGATTGCATAGAAGAAAAAATAAGACTACCCCACTACGCACCAAGGTGCTACGAGGGGAAAAGAAATAAAAATATGAAAATAAATAAAATGCAAAACAAAATATTTTCAAAATTCTTAGGCTTCTTTGTAATGACTACTTTATTATTTAGTAGCACTGTACCAGCGCTCGCTGCTGTGCCTCAGTCTATGTCTTATACTGCGGTCCTTCGTGATGCTGGTGGTACACCGCTCTCGGGTACCAATGACTTTAAGGTG
>JAYWGA010000065.1:0-2151 GCA_043778525.1 bacterium | reverse complement strand
ATATTAAAATCTATCTCAAAATACTTTTCAGATTTTAAAGTTTTATTTTTTAAATTATAAATAGCAAAAGTACCCGGCATTATTTTAAAAACATTTTTAAAAAATGACTTTTCTCCACCTGGCACACATGAAAAAGAAAGATAAGCTGGTAGTAGCAACTCATCAAATTCTTTTACAAAATCTGGATGCTGTAAAAACGCCTTAGCCTCGGAGGCAAACATAAACACGTTTTCACTTTGATAATAGTAAAGTGGTTTGATACCAAAATTGTCCCGCGCTAAAAATATCTCATTTAAATCTTTGTCGTAAATAACAAAAGCAAACATACCGCGCAGCTTTGGTGGCAGATTTTTACCCCAGGCACTGTATCCATGCAGTAGCACTTCAGCATCACCTTCTGTTTTAAAATGATAGCCGAGGGATATCAGCTCGCTTTTAAGTATTTTAAAATTATATATTTCGCCATTAAAAAGTATTATTTTAGAGCCGTCAGCGTTTGCAAGTGGGCTAGTCTCTCCATGCGCATCTATGAATGCTAAGCGTCTAAAGCCGAGAGAAATATGCTCATCTACAAAAAACTTTTCAGCATCAGGTCCTCTGTGAGCTATGCTGTCTGTCATCTTTTTTAAGATTATTTGACTAGCTTCTCCGTCAGAGTTTAGATTAAAATTATTTTTATTTGTATATCCCAGTATGCCACACATATATTTATATTACCCATATATTATATCATTTATTTCACCTTTTTCATCCTCATTTCAGGTATCATCTTTTGCGAGATCGGCATGCGGTGGCGCTCCTCTTCAAATCTCTCGCCAGTATCTACAAAGCCAAAGCCCTCATAAAACTTTTTTGCGTTTTCATTATAAGTAGCCAAATGCACTATTATATTTTTACTATTTTCAGACTCATCTTTTAAAAAGCTCAGCCCTTCCTGCATAAGAGCCTTGCCGATACCTTTCCCTTGATACTCTGTCAGCACATATAGACTTTGCACTTTGTATTCGCTTTCTTTTTTTGCAAAGCTACCTGTGCCCACCACTTTATCTGTCTTTATATCTATTGCTATGATATTTAAAAGATCCGTTGCGCCTTTTTTAGATATTATAAAGTCTTTTATTTTTTGTATGCGCTCAGGAGCCAGGGCATTTTTAAAATGCTCTTCAATATCCTCTTTTAGTATACCTACTTTTTCATTTGGATATGTATCTAGCCAAGTCTCGTAAAATACTTTTTGTAAATCTTCCACATATTTTACTTCCATCTTTATTATTTTTATATTTTGCATTTATTTTATTTCAGTATTTTATTCTTCGTGAAATTCCAAGCTCTCGACAAACTCCAGTAGTTTTGGATGCTGCCTTAGCTCCATATCTTTAGCGACCAGCTTTTGGGCTTCTTCTTTGGCTATCTCCACTAGTTTCCTGTTTTTAATAGCTTCCATACCTATGTCTGTCATGCCGGCTTGTCTCTTGCCTAGGAGACTACCCGCACCACGCTCGGCTAGGTCTATATCAGCCAGCTCAAAGCCATTGCTGGTCTTTGAAAGGGCGGCGAGTCTATCAAGTGACTTGTCTCCTTCAGTTTGTGTGAGCAGATAGCATAGCGACTCATCGGTACTACGCTCCACGCGTCCGCGTAGCTGATGTAGCTGAGAGAGGCCAAAGCGTTCGGCATTTTCTATTATTATAAAAGTAGCATTTGGTACTGATATACCCACCTCGACTACCGAGGTGGCCACTAGTATCTGCACTTCGTTTTTATAAAACTGCTCTAGCACTTTTTCTTTTTCTTGCTTTGGCTGCTTGCCGTAAAGTAGCCCTACTTTATAGTCTGGATATTTTTTTTGTATTTCTTTATATTCGTCTTTTACGTTTTTTATTTTACTTGGATTTTCGCTATCTTCGTCCTCGCTTTCTTCTACCTTAGCACAAATGATGTACGCCTGCTTATCTCTTTTTAAAAACTCATTTAAAGCCTCGTACATCTTTGTCCTACTTTCTACATTTGCCACCATTGTCTTTGCACGCTTTCTCCCTGGTGGTAGCTCATCTAGTATAGATAAGTCCAGATCGCCATATACGGTGAGAGCTAGAGTGCGAGGTATCGGGGTAGCGGACATACTCAAGAGATGTGGTATTTTTATGGAGA
>JAYWGA010000064.1:0-2158 GCA_043778525.1 bacterium | reverse complement strand
CTTCATCAGACATTTGACCTAATGGCGCTGCTATTATAGTTGTTTTTCTTTTATCACCATATATTTCTTTCACCTCCAGTAGCTCAGTACGCACTACTTTCAATATCTTTTTTTCACTAGAAAGAAGATCTTCTAAATATGCAATTAGCTTTTGTAATTCTCCTAGCTCATCTTCTATTTTTTGTCTTTCTAGATTTGCGAGGCGTGATAGTTTCATCTCTAATATAGCGGTAGCCTGAATAGGTGAAAATTTAAATTTATCACAAAGAGCTTTGTGGGCACTAGCTACATCTTTTGAGGCTTTTATTAGCTTTATGATTTCATCTATATGGTCTAGTGCTTTTTTAAGGCCTACTAGTATATGCTCTCTATCTTTTGCTTTTTTAAGATCAAATTCGCTGCGGCGGCGCACCACTGTTTGTCTATGTAAAATAAAATTATCCAACATTTCTTTTAAAGAAAGAGTCTGCGGTACACCGTCTACAAGTGCCACCATATTATAATGAAAAGATTTTTCTAGTTCTGTATGCTTGTAAAGAAAATTTAAAATCTTTTGCGGCTGAGCATTACTCTTTAACTCTATCACCACGCGTATATCTTTTGTAGACTCGTCACGCATACCCTTTATACCTTCTATCTTTTTTTCTTGCACTAGGTCGGCTATACCCATCAAAAGATTTTCTTTTACTACTCTAAAAGGGATGGATGTGATGACTATTTGATACTGATCTGCTTTTGTCTCTACTATCTCAGCCTTACCACGCGTGACCACGCCACCGCGCCCTGTAGCATAGGCGTGTGCTATATCTGCTTTATTATAAGCATAGCCACCAGTCGGGAAGTCTGGCCCTTTTACATGCTCGAGCAGATCCTCGATGGTAGCATCGTCATTGTCTATCATATGTACCGTGGCATCTATTACCTCACCGAGATTATGTGGCGGAATATTTGTAGCCATACCCACTGCTATACCGAGGGTACCATTTAAAAGGAGTGTTGGTACGCGTGTAGGCATTACACTAGGCTCTTTTTTAGTGCCATCATAGTTTGGTATAAAATCCACTGTATTTTTTTCAAGATCTTTTACTACTTCCATAGTAATCTTATTCATCTTGGCCTCAGTGTAGCGCATCGCAGCCGCACTATCTCCATCTATAGACCCAAAGTTGCCTTGGCCCCAAATAAGCGGATAGCGAGTAGAAAAATCCTGTACTAACTTTACCATAGACTCGTATATAGCCGAGTCGCCGTGTGGGTGATAGTTTCCCATCACCTCACCCACTGTCTGTGCTGACTTTACAAATTTATGACTTGGAGTAAGACCTTTTTCATGCATAGCATATATTATACGTCTGTGTACTGGCTTTAGCCCATCACGCACATCAGGTAGAGCGCGCGAAGCTATGACCGACATGGCATAGTCTAAATACGAGTCCTTCATTTCGTCTACTATATTGCGCGGTATCACACCAAACACAGCCTCAGTTATATCTTTATTTTCAGGTACTTTTTCCATATTTTTATCTAGTTTTTAGCAGTTTTTTATACTGTATATTATACACTATTTTAAAGTTTATTTCACGCTATTTTTGCTGCTTTTATCCTTTACAAAAACCAAAACCCTTGTCCACATATAGTGTCAAGGGCTTTGGTATATTTATTTTGAAAAGAGCAATCCAACTTAAGTTATATCATGCCTCTTTAAATTTTACAAACTACCAGCATCCGGTCCGTTGCATATTTTCCAACTATTTTTATCAGTTTCACTCACCATCAAATCTTTTTGCGAGGCAGCATTATATACTGTACCTACTATTTTAAAACAAAAACTTTTTCTATTCGCAGACGCAGAATATAAATATCCTTTATTTTGTGCTATGCCAGCAGATGGGTCTGTAGGAAGCTTACTTATGAACAAAGGGACTAGATCATTTATAGATTCTGGATAAATAGAGTTTACAGATTTATAGGTCTCTGCAGCTATTTGTACTTCTTTTAGATCAGAAAGTCTTTTGGTGTCATTGGCTTTTCGCCTCACATCTTGTAAACCGAGTATAACTACACCACTTAGTATAGATATTATAGCTATAGACACCAAGAGTTCTATTAAGGTAAAAGCTTTTTTATTTTTCATATTTTTAGTATAGCAAAATATAAA
>JAYWGA010000063.1:0-16730 GCA_043778525.1 bacterium | reverse complement strand
GATAAAGTATTCCCAGTGATGCACGGGCCAAATTGCGAAGATGGAAAAATGCAAGGGTTTTTTGAAACTTTAGGCGTAGCATATGTGGGTCCAAATGTCTTGTCCTCAGCCATAAGTATGGATAAAGACATACAAAAACAGATAGCTAGACTTAATAATATAAAAGTGACGAATTGGTTAGCTGTAAAAAAATTTGAATTTAATAAAAAATATTTTGAAGAATTAAAAAATAAAATAAATAAAGAATTAAGCTATCCCGTTTTTGTAAAACCAGCAAACATGGGCTCGTCTGTAGGTATAGTAAAAGTAGAAAACGAAGATGAATTATTTAATATTATAGAGCAAACTTTTTTATACGATAAAAAAATAATAATAGAGGAGGCAGTGGTAGGTAGAGAAATAGAAGTGGCGGTACTCGGAAAAGAAAATAATTTAAAAATATCAAACCCAGGAGAAATAAAAATAATAGGAGGGCATGATTTTTATGATTATGATGCAAAATACTTAGATGAGAATGGATCTAAAACTTTTATACCGGCAGAAAGTATTTCAGAAGAAAAAATATTGGAAATAAAAGAAATTTCTAAAAAGATATATAATTTACTTGAATGTAAAGATCTTTCGAGGATAGACTTTCTCTTAAAAGAAAATGGAGAAATTGTTTTAAATGAAGTAAACACTATGCCTGGATTTACAAATATATCTATGTATCCAAAGCTGATGGAGGAGATGGGTATAAATTATACGCAGCTGATTTCTGAGCTTTTGCTGGCGGAGTAATTTAAACCCTAGTTTGCAAAAAGTGGAAAATTTTGATATATTTATACCTAGCTTTAGCTTTATGCAAAAAGCTCTGCGATAGCTCAGCTGGTAGAGCAATTGGCTGTTAACCAATGGGTCCTAGGTTCGAGCCCTAGTCGCAGAGCTTTGGGCATAAACAAAACTTAACTCGCACTTTTAAAAAATACATGAAAGAAATATTTGTAATAGTAGCATCGGCCTTGGCCATATATGGTAATTACGGATATTTAAAAGATGTGATAAATCATAAGGTAAAACCACATCCGTACACTTGGTTTATTTGGGGTATTGTTTCTATGGTAGTGTTTTTTGGACAGCTACAAAAGGGTGCGGGCATAGGCGTCATACCTACTTTTTTTGCAGAAATATTTATCATACTTATATTTTTCTTTTCACTTAAAAATGGTTTTAAAAATATAAAAAAGACAGATCACTACTTTTTACTACTCGCTATATTTGGTCTCGTACCTTGGTATTTGACAGGCGATCCTACTCTCTCGGTGGTCATAGTGGTGATTATAGATGTGATAGCCTTTATGCCGACAGTGATCAAGACTTGGGAAAAGCCAAAGTCAGAGCGAGCATTTTTTTATGAGCTAAATATTGTGAGACATATATTATCTTTATGCTCACTGCAAAGCTATAACATAGCCACGACTTTTCACTCTATAGTTATGATATTTGCAAATGCCAGTATACCACTGACTATTTATCTTAAAAATAGAAAAACTAGTTTGACAAAAATGCGCTAAGTTATATACTTTAATTATTAATTTCTATAAAGTAAATTAACAATAAAATAAAGTAAAATATGTTAAATTCTATAAATGCTGTTTATAAAGCTGCTGCTTTTGCACTGGTCGCCGTAGGTCTTCTTGCTCTTTATGCTGTGTATTATCTTTATGATAGTAGTAGTGTGGGAGCTAGTAAGACTTTTACTGTACAGGGTAAAGGTGAGGCCATGGCTGTGCCAAATAAAGCTAGTGTCTCAGCAAACTTTGTAAGTGAAGGCAAAACACAACAAGAAGCAAGTGACGCACTCGCAAAGTCATTGACAGCGGCAAATGCTGAATTTGCAAAAATAGGTATCAAAAAAGAAGATATCAAAACAGAAAGCGTATCTTTGAATCCAAAATACGAAAGCTGTAATGTTTCTGCAGACAGTAGAATAGCTCCACCTTGTAATTTTAATAATCCAAAAATAATAGGCTACACTGCATCTCAAAACATAAAACTATCTTTTAAAATAGAAAATGGAGATAAGGCTAGCTTAGAAAAGACTCTAGGGCAGCTGAGTAGTCTAGGGGCAAGGGATGTAAATGGGCCAAACTTTGAAGCTGACAATAAAGAAGCAATAAAGATAGCTCGCGAAATGGCTACAAAAGAAGCCAGGGAAAAAGGAGAGGCTATAGCAAAGGCACTCGGTATGAGACTAGGAAAAGTAGTGTCATATAGCGAAAGCACAGGCGGCGGTGGATATCCATATCCGATGATGATGAAAGCCTCTTTTGATTCTGCAAGTGTAAAAGAGTCTGCACCGGTACCAGTGTCTCTAGGAGAGGACAAAGTAGTACTAAATGTAGACGTGACCTACGAGATGAAATAAAAAAAATAATAAAATATAAATATGAAAAATCTTAGAAATAATAAAAAGTTTAGAATGATATTCTTAATAATACTTTTACTTGTCGTAGTCGTACTTTATTTTAGAAATGTAAATGTCTCAAACCTAACTAGCGTAGAGGGTGCGCAGGGTGAGCTATCTGCAAATTTTAAACCAGACACACTCGAAAAGAAAATACTAATAGGTGCAGCTGGACTTGTAGGCGCTGCTATTGGACTCGAAGCTAGTAATAACGACTACGATGTAAAAAAACTTATAGAGACTAAAGGCGATCTAAAGGCTTCAAAGGTACTCCGTGATAAAGAGGGTAATGTAGTGAGTGAGGCTGATGTAAAGTCTGGTGCAAAAATAGCAAAAGGAACAGATGAGTACAACTGCGCTGATTTTAAAACGCAAATCCAAGCTCAAGCATTTTATGATAAAGCAGGAGGTGTGAAGGGCGACACAAATGGCCTGGATGGAGATAAAAACGGCGAAGCGTGCCAAAGTCTGCCTAAGAAATAAAAATTTACTTTTTTTACAAAATATGTAAATTTGGTAAATATTCCAAATAAGCCTTATTTTATAAAGATTAAATACGGCACTAAAATACATAATAATTTAAATTATTTATAATTTTATGCAAAAAGAACCAAAGCACGCAGAACTTCCATTGTGGGTAGATAAAAACTTTGAAGAAAGATGCTTAAATATTTTAGACCTTGTCTCAGATTTGAACGAGTATAGGGCATCTAAAAACTATCCTAGTTTAAATTTTAAAGCCCCAGAAACTTTAGGAGAATGTGACGATGTTAAAAGTAAGATTCTTGGTGTGTATTCCAAAACTTTAAATGAAGATTACATAATTATTCTAAATAATTTGAATTTATCAGTTCCATTTGACGAACATGAAAAAATAGATAAAGAAATTATTAAAAAAGAAATTTTAGAAAATCCAAATATTATAAATAAAAATTGTGAAATAGGACATATAACTGGATCGGCTTTAGTAATAGATTCATTCAATAAAAAAGTCTTACTGCACAAGCATAAAAAACTAGGCATATGGCTCCAATTCGGAGGGCATTTTGATTATGAATTAAATCCCTTGGAGGTTGCTATTAGGGAGTCAAAGGAGGAAAGTGGCTTAGATGATTTAAAAGCAGTTTCTTACCTTTCTAATATCAATATTCCAATTGATATAGAAATGCAAAAAATTAAAGAAAAATTTCCAAAGCCAGGGCATTTTCACGCAGACTTTAGATATTTGCTAAACACTAATTCACCTGAAAATGTAAAGGCTTTAGACGGTGAGAGTGATGACTTTTGGTGGCTGAGTGTAGAAGAGGCCTTGCTTCAACCTGATACTTTAATTTCAAAACCAGTTAAGCGATTGATTTTAAAAGCGGATAAGTATTTTAAGCTCAGTAATTAAATTGCAAAAAAAGAGCTTTTCTGATATAATACTAAATTACTGATTGAGTAATGATGTTTTAGATTTTTATTTTAAGTTTTACTGGTGCAAATAGACTGCATTTTAATTATAAAAGCCTTATTTTAAAACACTTTACGACTACATGACACTCCCTATAATAAAACAAAAAACTTTTTCTAAGTTTAGACAGCCGCTTTTAGAAGTTCCTAATTTGGTACAAAATCAAATAGAATCTTATCAAGACTTTCTTAGAAATGGTTTTGGATCTGTGCTTCGCGAGTTTACTCCTATTGAGGACTATTCTGGTAAAAAGTTTAGCCTTGAGATGCTTTCTTTTGAAATAGGCTCCCCAGAGCTGAGCGAAACAGAAGCCAAAGAAAAAAAGACTACCTATGACGCGCCTGTGCGTGCAAAGTTTAAACTGACAAACAAAATACTCGGCACTGTAAAAGAGCAAGAGATGTTTATCGCTGATATGCCGATGATGACTGGTCATGGTAGCTTTATAATAAACGGAGTAGAGCGTGTGATAGTTGCGCAGCTTATACGTAGCTACGGAGTATTTATAGGGTCAGAAGAGCTAAAGGGCAAACAGTACTACGGAGCAAAGATAATACCATCTCGTGGTGTGTGGATAGAAATACAAACAGAGCCGGACGGAGATATAGCAGTACGCCTTGATAAAAAAAGAAAATTTTCTATTGTGGCGCTACTTCGCGCTTTTGGATATGCAAATGATCAAGATATTTTAAATGCATTTACAAATGATGCAGCTCGCGGATATATAAAAAGCCTGCTTGAAAAAGACCCTATACGCAGTGTAGAGGATGCCTTTTCGGAAGTGTATAAAAAGCTACGTGATGGCGACATGGCCTCAGCCGACAATGCCCGCGAATATATATCTAGTCTTTTTGCAAAAGAGAGATATGACTTTTCTATAGTGGGTCGTCATCGTTTTAATAAAAGATTTAATCTTTCACTTGCTAGTAAAGATTTGGCTAGAAAAGATTTTTCTAAAGAAGATTTAATAAAGGTAATAGAGGAAGTGATAATCTCAAATGATAACCCAGACTCTGTGCCTGATGACATAGACCACCTCGCAAGCCGTCGCGTGCGTTTTGTGGGTGAGCTTATCGAAAGCAAGATACGCACAGGTATGATACAGGTAAAGAGGAATATACAGGACCGTATGTCTGTAGTGGAGGCTGATACTGTGAACCCTAGTGAGCTGATAAATCAGCGCCCACTACAAGCTCGCATCAAAGAGTTTTTTGCTACAAACCAGCTGTCGCAGTTTATGAATCAGGACAATATACTAGCCGAGATAGAGCATATGCGTACGCTCTCAGCCCTCGGACCCGGAGGTTTAAATAAAGACAGGGCAACATTTGAAGTGCGTGATGTGCACACCTCTCACTATGGCCGTGTGTGTCCTATACATACACCAGAAGGTGCCAACATCGGTCTCATTTTGCGTATGTCATTGTACTCCAAAATAAATAGCTTTGGTATTATAGAGTCTCCATATGTAAAGGTGAAAAAAGGAAAGATAACTGGCGAGATAGTTTATTTAAATGCCCTCGAGGAAGAAAGTACTATTATCGCACATGCTGGTATAAACTTTGATAGCAAAGGAAATATACTTGACGAGGTGGTACAAGCTCGCGTAAATACAGAGCCTGGTTTTGTAGGACGGGATGAGCTAGAGTACATGGATGTATCTACATTCCAGCAATTCTCGGTAGCTGCTACCATGATACCTTTCCTAGAGCATGACGATGCAAACCGCTCATCGATGGGATCGAATATGCAGAAACAGTCTACTCCAGTACTAATACCTGAGATGCCTATCGTAGCATCTGGTCTCGAAGGTGATATAGCAAAATATGCCTGCAGGCTAGAATATGCGCCAGAGGATGGTGTGATAAATTATGTAGATGGAAATAAAATAATCTTTAAAGGAGCTACTGCTAAAAAAGAGCAAACTTTCAATCTGTCTACTTTTTCTCGTACAAATCAATTTACAAATTTTCACCAAAGACCTGTGGTACATAATGGTCAGAAAGTGGTAAAAGGACAAGTGCTAGTAGACTCATCTACATCTGTCGGAGGACAAGTATCTCTTGGGCAAAATGCTTTCGTGGCATTTATGACCTGGAATGGAAACAACTATGAGGATGCGATAATAATCTCTGAGAGACTAGTACGCGCTAAAAAGTTTACCTCTATTCATATCGAGGAGTTTGTATGTCTCGTGCGTGATACAAAGCTCGGAGCTGAAATTACTACCTGTGACATACCAAATGTCGGTGAGAATAGACTTAAAAATCTAGATGCCACAGGTATTATCCGTATCGGTGCTGAGGTAGAGCCGGGAGATATTTTGGTAGGTAAAATAACTCCAAAAGGAGAGACGGAGCTGACTGCTGAAGAGAGACTACTAAGATCTATCTTTGGAGAAAAGTCTCGCGATGTAAAAGACTCTTCTATGAAAGTAGAAAATGGAAAAAGAGGACGCGTGATAGGTATAAAAATATTTAGTCGTGAAAAAGGAGACAATCTAGAAACAGGTATACTTAAAAGAATACATGTAGAAATAGCGCAGATAAGAAATATATCTGTGGGAGATAAGCTAGCAGGTCGCCACGGAAATAAGGGTGTGATCTCGGTAGTGCTACCAGAAGAGGAGATGCCATTTATGGCTGACGGTACTCCGGTAGATATCATACTGACACCGCTCGGTGTACCATCTCGTATGAACCTAGGACAGATACTAGAAATGCATCTTGGTCTCGCTGCACAAAAGATGGGCTATCAGGCTATAGTGCCACCATTCCAAGGAGCAACACCAGACGAAATACAAGAGGAGCTAGTAGCTGCAGGATTCTCCCCTGACGGTAAAGTAGACTTATACGATGGACAAACGGGAGAAAAATATGAGCAGCCTATTGCTGTGGGGTATATGTATATACTAAAACTTCACCACATGGTGGAAGATAAAATACACATGAGATCTACAGGTCCATACTCACTCATCACGCAGCAGCCACTAGGTGGAAAGGCGCAAGGTGGAGGACAACGTCTAGGAGAGATGGAAGTAAACGCCTTAGAGGCGTATGGTGCTGCTTATACTCTTCGCGAGATGCTCACAGTAAAGTCAGATGACATTGCTGGTCGTGTGCTCGCTTATGATGCGATTATTAAAGATGAGCCATTTGGTGAGCCTGGTCTACCGGCTTCGTTTAGTGTACTTAAAAATACCCTAAGAGGCCTTGCACTGGATGTGGAGCTAAGGGGTGGTGAGAAAGAATACAGCGAAGAGCATGACAGAGAAGAGTTCTTGAGACAAAAAGGAATGTATAAAGATTTAGAGGAGGAGTACGGAGTAGATGCAGAAGACGTAGAGGAGCTGCATGAAGAAGAAGCAATACCCGAAGTAACTGAATAATTCTAAAATAACTACATAAACATATGAGAAAAATACAAAAAAATAATTTTGAAGAAATAGTACTAAAGGTGGCTTCTCCTGAGCGTATCAAGTCTTGGTCTTACGGTGAAGTACTAAGACCTGAAACTATCAACTATCGTACTGGCCGCTCAGAGCGTGGTGGACTTTTTGATGAACGAGTATTTGGGCCTGAAAAAAGTTTTGAATGTTATTGTGGAAAATACAAAAGAGTAAGATATAAAGATATAGTGTGTGAAAAATGTGGAGTACAAGTGACCGACTCTATAGTGCGCCGCGATAGAATGGGTCATATCGAGCTAGCTGCGCCTGTGTCGCATATTTGGTATTTGCGTGGATCTATTCCATCTATGATACCGATGGTCTTGGGTGTACAGCAGTCACAAATAGAAAAGGTAGTATATTTTGCTGGATACATTATACACACGATAAATGAAAAAGAGCGTGAGAGAATGCTTAAAGATTTGGAGAGTGAATTTAAAGATAAAACTAAAAACTCTGCAGACGAAGCTACAAAAGAAAAGCTAAAAGACTTACTAGCTACTGCCCGTGAAGAGCTAAAGTCACTCGGCCTTTGGCAAGTACTAGATGAGGCAAAGTATTATAAATACTCTGTAAAATATTCTAGTGTATTTGAGGCTGGTATCGGAGCCGAGGCTATTTTTAATATTTTTAAAAGTATAAATTTAGACACACTCGAAGCCACACTTAGGCTTGCCCTCGAGACTTCTGGGTCAGTAGAAACTGAAAAGCTAAAGAAAAGACTATCGCTAGTGCGCAGTATGATAGCCTCAAAGATACGCCCTGAGTGGATGTTCGTCACGATACTCCCAGTGGTACCGCCTGGTCTTCGCCCTATGGTAGCACTCGATGGTGGCCGTCATGCGACTAGTGATGTAAATGATCTTTATAGAAGAGTGATAAACAGAAACAATCGTCTAAAAAAACTAAAGCTAATCGGCGCTCCAGATGTGATCTTGCGTAATGAAAAAAGAATATTACAAGAAGCGGTAGATGCCCTATTTGACAACTCTGCTCGTGGCACAAAAGATGTAGCTATGAACGCTTCACAAAAGCGCCAACTAAAATCCCTCGCTGACAATCTACAAGGCAAGCAAGGTCTAATGCGTCAAAACCTACTAGGAAAGCGTGTGGACTTTTCTGCCCGCTCGGTTATTGTTGTCGGACCTACACTTGCTCTTAATGAGTGTGGTCTTCCAAAGCATATGGCGCTCGAGCTATTCAAGCCTTTTGTAATATCAAAAATACTAGACAGACAGCTAGCTCACAATATAAAAGGAGCAAACAGACTGATAGAAGAAGCCGACGCTGATGTGTGGGCTATGCTAGAGGAGGCCATACTAGGAAAGTATGTACTATTAAACCGCGCGCCGACTCTGCACCGCCTCGGTATACAGGCCTTTATGCCAAAGCTAATTGAAGGAAATGCAATACAGTTGCATCCTTTAGTTTGTCCTGCCTTCAATGCTGACTTTGACGGAGACCAAATGGCCGTGCATCTTCCGATATCGGAGGAGTCGCAGACAGAGGCGAGGGAGCTGATGGCTTCACATAAAAATATTTTAAAGCCAGGAGATGGAAATCCAGTAGTGCAGCTAAAAGGTTTTGACATTATACTCGGAGTATATTGGATGACCAAAGATGTGGAAGGTGCAAAGGGTGAAGGTAAGTACTTTGAATCTCCAAATGCAGCCATCACAGCTCATGAGCTGGGGCATCTGTCTTTTAGAGCTAAAGTTAAAATCTTACCGACTGATAGCCCAAGGTACAAGCAATTTAATGGTAAGGTATTTGAGACGACAGTAGGACGTCTAATGTTTAACTCAGTACTTCCGAGCGATTATCCATTTATAAATCAAGCCTTTCACAAAGGAAATATAAGTGGTGTCATCGACGATATTACTGATAGATATGGCATAGAAAATGTGTGGGTTATTTTTGACAAGATTAAATCTTTTGGATTTAAATATGCCACAAAGTCTGGTACTACTTTCTCACTCTTTGATATTAAAATACCAACAGAAAAGAAAGCGGTGGTCGCTGAGGGTACAGCTCTCGCTGATAAAGTAAAAGCTGACTATGAAGAAGGTCTAATCTCATTAGATGAAAAATATCGCAAGACTATAGAGATATGGCAGTCGACAAAGTCTCGTGTAGAAAAGCTAATACCAGCTGGCCTCATCGAAAATAGCTCAGTAAAAGACTTGCTAGCATCTGGTGCTAGAGGATCTATGGGTCAGCTCACACAGGTAGCAGGTATGAAAGGTCTGATGCAAAACTCAGCTGGACGCACACTAGAGTTCCCGATCATTCCATCTTATAAAGAGGGTTTGTCGCCGCTTGAGTACTTTATTACTTCATATGGATCTCGTAAGGGACTTTCGGACACTGCACTAAAGACTGCAAAGGCGGGATACTTTACTAGAAAGCTAGTAGATGTAGCGCAGGATGTAGTCATAGTAGGGCTAGATTGTGGTACCAAAAATGGAAAGTTTGTGGAGAAAGAAAATATCTCTGGTATAGAAGTGCCACTATGGAAAAACCTATGGGGTAGAGTACTTGCTGCGGATGTGAAAGATAATGATGGAAAACTACTTTTTAAAAAAGGATATTTGCTAAGACAATATGAAGCCAAAGAAATAGAAGCAGCTGGCGTAGAAAAAGTGTTTATACGTACACCACTCGCCTGTGAAAACAAAAAAGGCATATGTCAAAACTGTTATGGATTAGACATGGGACGTGGCAATCTAGTAAAACAAGGTGAGGCGGTGGGTATCGTCGCAGCGCAAGCCATCGGTGAGCCTGGTACACAGCTTACTATGCGTACCTTCCATGCGGGAGGCGTTGCTGGTGTCGATATTACTCAGGGTCTACCTCGTGTCGAGGAGCTCTTTGAAAGAAGAATGCCAAAGTCACAAGAGCCAGCCACAATAGCACCACATGCAGGTGAGATAGTAGAGATACTTATCGACGGTAAAGATAGGACTATATCACTACTGCTAGATGAAGGTGAAAAAACTAAAAAAGGAAAGACTAGTATAGCACTGAGTGTAAATCCAAAGCGTGTGATACTGGTAAAAGTGGGAGACAGAGTAGCAAAGGGAGATCTCATCACTGATGGCTCTGCTGACCTCACTGAGCTCTTTGAATACGCTGGCATACATAAAGCTCAGCAATATATAGCCGAAGAAGTGACAAAGGTATACGAAATGCAAGGAGCTTCTATTTCTAGAAAGCACATGGAGGTGATTATACGCCAAATGTTTTCTAGATCAGAAGTGACTTCGGCTGGAGACACTAGATTTACAGAAGGAGATATCTCTCCGACTCATGTGATAGCCGTAGAAAATGAAAAAATGTTAAGCCTAGGTAAGGCAGTCGCAGAGTCTAGACCTGTCATCATGGGTATTACAAATGTAGCCCTTTCGACAGACTCGTGGATATCAGCGGCATCGTTTCAAAACACTACTCGCGTACTCATAAGAGCTGCTATGCGCGGCGCCTCTGACAAGCTCACAGGTCTAAAAGAGAATGTGACAGTAGGTAGACTAATACCAGCTGGTACAGGATACAAAGACGGGGATGAGGAGTTTGATATGGAGGAAGACGATACCGAAAATACAGAAGCTAAATAATCTGTGCATGTGTGAAAAAAGAGGCGGCCCTGCGGGCCGCCTCTTTTTTTGTTTGCATTATTTTCCAAAATATGATATTATTCTTATATAAAATTATGGCAATAACAAGTAGCGCTAAAAAAGCCCAAAGACAAAGTGTAAAGAATAAAGTAGTAAATGACAGAAGAAAACTAACTCTAAAAAAGAATGTAAAAGAGCTAGTTTCTTTAGTAATAGCAAAAGATAAAAAAGCAGCAGAAACTACTTTAAAGTCAGCTTACAAAGCTCTAGATAAAGCCGCTAAAAGAGGTATAATCAAAAAAGGTACAGCAAGTAGAAGAAAGTCACGTTTAGCAAAATCTATAGCAAAAATAGCTTAATCTGTCACAAAAAACGCCTTGCCTCGTATATCTAATATAGATAAAGGCAGAAATATATGAGCATAAATCCACAAGATTTCTCTTTAATGTATACTCGCCTTTATAAAGTGATTTATTACTTTGTTCTATTTAAAACCAAGGAGCCGGAAGTCTCCAAAGACATAGTTCAAGAAGTTTTTTTTACGGCTTTCAAGACTTGGGGAGAGGTATTTGACGAGCAAAAAAGCAAAGCTTTTTTGCTCGTCATCGCCAAAAGCAGAATAATAGATCATTTTAAATCCGCTCACAACAGATACACTTTCGTCCCGAGTAGTACAGATATAGAAGGGGAAGAGGTTTCTTATTTTGAAAACATCTCTTCTCCAGAAAAAATCCAAGAAGACTGGTTTGAAGAAGGTGAAAACAAAAAAATAGCAATGGATATGCTAGAGCAAATATCCGAAAAAGACAGGCAAATACTCACAGCCAGATACCTAGAAGATATGTCTTATAGGGAAATATCTCAAGTGTACGAAATAAGTGAGGAATCAGCCAGAAAGAAGGTCGAGAGAGCTTTGAATAAAATCAGAGACAACATCAAATAACTATATGAAAGAAAATAATTTTAATACAAGTAATACAGAAAACAAAGAAATAGAAAATATTTTATCTTCTTTAAAATTTAAAAACATAGAAGTACCCGAGCTTTCTTTTAATATTTTCAACATGCAAGCTAGTGTGCAAAAAGCCTCCATTCCCTCGACTTACTTTAATAGTTTTAATGCTCTACAAAAAAGATTTATTTCACTCACACTTTCTATTCCATTGGCTATATCAGTATTTGCTGTTGGTTTTTATTTTTCAGGATTCAATAATTTTACAAAAACAGAATCTAGTCAGCTAGCCTTGCTCGAAGCCTCAAATAAGAAAATATTATTAGAGATAGATAGCTTAGAAAACCTACATGAAAATAAATAATTTTAAAAATATCATATTTGCAGTATTTTTTGGAGTTGGCTTTGTACCAGCTGCTTTTGCACAAAACGTAGCTATGCTAGGTCTTACTATCTCTTCTAGTACTATTTCAGCTAGCTCTAGTATAGACAGCGTTATAGCTACAGATACCATCAAGTTTATAAAAAAAGAAAGAAAAGAATTTAAAGATTCTTGTGAGGCTTTTGCTGCAATAGACAAAAAAAATAAAGAAGTAAAATCTGACAACAAAGAAGTAAAAGCCAAAATAAAAAGCATAGAAAAAACACTAGAAGAAGAAAGCGCAAAAAGAGAAAGTATTATTTCTAATATAAAAAATATGTTTAGTCTCAAAAAAACAGACAGACAAAATATAATAGAAATGAAAAAGATTTTAAACAAGTCTTATGCCTATTATTTAGATATGGACAATAAAATCCTAGATCTAGAAACTACTTTGGATGATAAAAAGTGTGAAGACTTCAAACTAGTAGATCTTACAGATACATTTTCTGATCTAGAAGATATGCAAATAGATGAGCAAAAGTTTAGAAAAGAAATAAGCTTTTCTCTAAAAGACAAAATAAAAACAGCAAGTAAAGAAGTGGAGAAAAAATCTAAATAGTGTTATTATTTATAGTGTAAAATATGAGAGAAAATTTTCCAGAGCTATCTTTTCCTTATTATGAAAAAGAAGTAAAGCTAGCCCATCAGATTTATATGGGTTTTTTCCTAGCATTAGCCATTTTTCTTGGCTACATTTTTGGCAATTTTTTTCTTAGTCTTATGATATCCATTTGTGCCCTTTTTATTATTTTTGGTAGTGAGAGGGAAGTGGGGGAAAAAGTTTTTACTATAAATGAAGATGGTATTTATATAGACCAGACCTTTATAGACTTTGAAAGCATAAAATATTTTTATTTTATAGATATAAAAGGTGCTAATCTAGACGGGCTTATTCGCATTTCTTTTAAAGATAATATCACCCCAAACTTTTATATCAGGCTAAATAAGCAGATGCAAAAAGAAAATATATATGCTATAATGTCAGCAAGACAAAATGAAAGTCCCAACAAAATTACCTTAATAGAGGTTTTGTTTATAAAACTTTTCGTATAAACCAAAAATGGAAGTGTGGCCGAGTGGTTTAAGGCACCTGTCTTGAAAACAGACGTGGCAACCCCACCGTGAGTTCGAATCTCACCACTTCCGCCAAGATATTTTAGTATAGGAGTCAATGCATAGTCCTATGACAGTGATGCGACCTGAGTACCTAAAAATGTAAACAAAAACACACGATTAAATCATGTGTTTTTGTTTTGTTAAAAATGGTAAAATATAAAATATTAGGTTATGTCAAAGAAATTCAAGAAAAAACAAAAAGGTCCCAAGAGCCAGCACTTTGTTCCAAGGTGCTATCTTTCTGAATTTACAGATTCTCACACCCCTGTTGGGCAAGAGCCTTATCTTTGGGTTTTCAATAAAGATGGAAAGCAGAAAAAGAAAAGAGCCCCTGTTAATACTTTCACGGAGAATCACTTATACACTATTGATTTTGATGGAGAAAAAGATTTTTCTATTGAAACAAATCTTTCAAAGATAGAGGGAAAGTTTTCAGAAGTTATGAAAACTATCAGAGGCAAGAGACCTCTATCCAATCACGAGCACGCACATTTGTGTATTTTTATCGCAGCTCAACTACAACGAACATTGCGCTTTAAAAGAAATCAGGAAGGTTTTATTCAACAGATAATTGATCACGGTACACAAATAGCTCTAGCGCATGGAGTCACCGACTCAAAACAGGTTAAAGAATGGACGGAAGCTAAGAAGGATATCCACAAACTTCAATTAGTTGAAGGCTTACCGTTTTTGGCGAATATTCTTCAGCAAATGAATATCGCTTTTCTTTGTTCTCCAGACACAAAGAAACATCCTTTTATAACATCTGATGAACCATGTGTTCTATTTAACCCAGATCTTCAATGGCAACGATTTTATGGTCCTGGTTTTGGTCAAAAAAATATTCAACTTACTTTGCCATTATCTCCAGAAATAACGGTAATGTTTTCTTGGGCTAACTACCATGGATACGGTCTTTTAACAGGAGTACAAGTTGAGGACTTAAACCGCATGACTCGAGGACATTGTGATAAGGAATTTGTCTCATCGACGCCGAATAAAAAATGGGTATGGTTTCATAAAGTTCCGCTTGACCCAGTATTTATTTTTAAAGTTTTGCAATACAAGATAAAAATATTTATCCATGACTATAAGTCAAATAGGCTTTGGAAAAAACATGACAGAAAATATGGAAAAAATTAAAGAACATATACTCAATATCGTCAGCTCTGAGTCTGATTTGAATATCGTCTTACAAAAATTAGGCGATCTTTTGAGTACCCTAAAACCTATCCAAGATGCTGATAAGATCCATCTAGTATGCAATGCCTCTATAATGTGTGCGGAAAAACTCGGCAGGACAGAAATGTTGGCACAGTTTTATATAATGAAGGCGAAGGCAGAAGTTTCCAAAACACCCGAACTCATTCATGAGATGAAAAATCTTACTCTTGCACTTGGGTGGTTTAGTCACGCTTTGAAAAATGAGAAGAATAGATACGAGGAACTAGATAAAAAAGTAAACAAATCATGGAGTGCAATCCAGTCATATCTAAATACTGGCTTTGAATACCTAAAAAAGAAAGCTTATGTTGGTCCTGCTGGCTATTGCTACCAAATAGCAGGAGAAGTATATGGTAATTTCTATTTACAGTTTACCCTATATAAAATGGGTTCTGGTAGGCCGTGGAAATCAAAGATTGCTATGTTTAAAATTATTCGCTTTCTGAATCTCGATCTCTTTTTCTTAGTAGATAAAGAATCCAGAAAGAGAGCCTTTGCTATTAAAAAAGATTCAATAAGATATATTAAAGAAGCAATTCGGTGTTTCAAAGAAGAAAAAGCTCGGGGTAATCTTGCTGATGCTTATTTGGCATTGTCGACTGAGTACAAATCGTTCAATAGTCCTATCAGAAGTCGATATGCCTTATATAAAACTGAAAAAATAACCAGGGAACATCAGTTGGAAAATATGATAGAACGATTGAAATTGTGCAAATTAAAAATATAGTTTTTTTAAAAACTAATAATCCCTTGGAAAAAGATTTTTCTCTCCGTCTAGTCCATATCTTTTTAGAGCTTCTACTCGCGCGTCTTTATGCTCTATGAGCGGCTCTGGGCCAAAAAAGAAGTCATCGCCTAGCCACTTTTTTTGATAGATATTATTTTTGTCATAGTTTTCAGCTTGTAGGTATGGATTAAAAATACGTATCGGCTTTGGATCAGCTCCGACACTCGCTCCCCATTGCCAGCCACCGTTATTGCTAGCTTCGTCGAGGTCGAGTAGCATAGCACGAAAATATTCCTGCCCCCATCTCCAGTCTACGCCGAGGTTTTTAGTCAGCACACTAGCCACTATCATACGTGACCTATTATGCATCCAGCCTGACTTTGCCAGCTGCATCATAGCAGCATCGACTACCTTATAGCCTGTGCGACCTTGTATCCAAGCTTCAAATCTTATTTTAGCATTTCTATCACTAGTCCAGTTTATGGTACCGCGAAACTTTTCTTGAAACTCCGTATCCATCAGCTCTGGCTTGCGATACAAAAGATATTTATAAAACTCGCGCCAAATAAGCTCACTAACAAAATGCACTGCACCGACATATTTTGGAGCTATTTCTTTTACTCCCGCAAAAGCTATAAAATCCTCATCAAAATGTTGTTGTATCTCAGCTTTTAGACTACGACTGGATACAAGACCCCAAGCGAGCGCTAAAGACATTTTAGATGTCCTATCTTTTTCAAGACTATCTCTATTTTCTTTGTACTGGCTTAGCTCTTCTTTTACATATTTTTTAAAATGCTTTAAAGCGTAATCTTCTGTAAAATAAAAATCTCTATTTTCCGCTTGGGCTTTCTCATCTATAAAGAAGTCAGGTTTAAAAGAAAGTAAGCTGTCGACATCATAAATATTTCCACCAGCCTCAAATTTTCTCTCATGAGAAAAAGCTTTCCAAATATTTGCTTTACTTACTTCTACTTTATTTTCTATCTTTTTAAAATTATCATCAGAAATAAAATTAATATCTTTTAAATTTGCTTCATCTACTACTTTTGCCGACAAAAATTCTTTCCACACAGCATTTTTAAAAGGGGTAAAAACAGAATAGTAATTGCCAGTACCAGATCTAGTCTCTTTATCTACAGTCATTTGATCATTAAATATTTCTACTTCTATATTATTTTTTTGTAGCTTTTTTATTTGCTTATAAAAGTCTATGTATACATCCTCATTTACAAATATTTTTATATCAAAATCTTTGGCGATATTTATCAGGGACTCAGCTGCTTTGCCCTTTACGATTGCAAAGTTATTAAAGTTTTTGGAAAA
>JAYWGA010000062.1:0-5625 GCA_043778525.1 bacterium | reverse complement strand
CAAAGGCTATGGCTGGATTTAATATACCATTTGAGCCGAGGCTTGCCGCGAGTGCTATGCCTAGTAGTAGCGATCCGCCTATTACTATACCCGACATGTCATCGTCTACCTTGCCGTACACTACAGAGGCTATACCGAGTGTAAAGATGATAGCTCCGAGCATTTCAGCCAAAAGTAGTCCCATACTAAATACCGGAGTCATATTTGTACTAAGGCCAAATATGAGTGAGGCGAGTAGTATGGCAGTGATAGCTCCTAGAAACTGAGCTCCTATATAATAGGTCGCATCTTTTCCTTTTATTTTTTTTATCGAGTAAAGACCTAGTGTGACGGCTGGATTGATATGTATACCAGACACATGACCTAGGGTGTAAACAAAAAGCCCGAGAGTGAGAGCTGCTAAGACTGGTGTTGCTACAGCCGAAAAGCCACTAGCAATGGATGCGAATACTATCAATGCTAGAGTGAGAGTACCCATAAATTCCACTGCATATTTATTTATATGTTGCATAAAAAAAGTATATATATTTTATTTTTAAGAGGGAATTTTTATCGTTTTTTCCCTTATTTTTAGTATAGCAAGTTTTTTGTAATTGTAGTATTATTAGTAGATATGAGACAAAGTAAAATGTTTTTAAAAAGTAGAAAAGAGGTGCCTGCCGATGAGGTGACAAAAAATGCTACGCTTTTAATAAAGGCTGGTTTTGTTTATAAAGAAATGCCTGGAGTTTATGCATATTTACCAATGGGAATAAAAGTGATAGAAAAAATAAAAAAAATAGCGAGAGAAGAAATGAATGCCGTAGGGGGAAATGAGCTTATAATGACGATACTTCAAAGAAAAGAACTTTGGCAAAAAACAGATAGATGGAATGACAAGAATGTGGATGTTTGGTTTAAAACAAAACTTAAAAATGATACAGAGGTAGGCTTAGCCTGGAGCCATGAAGAGCCTATTACAGAGATGATGACGCAATATGTTTCTAGCTATCGAGATTTGCCTTTATATGTTTATCAATTTCAAAACAAACTTCGCAATGAATTAAGATCTAAATCAGGTATTATGAGAGGCCGCGAATTCATTATGAAAGATCTTTACTCTTATACAAAATCACAAGAAGAGCATGAGATTTTTTACAATCAAATGATACAGGCTTATTTAAAATTTTATAAAAGAGTAGGTGTGGGTGATGAGACTTTTGTGGTAGCCGCATCAGGCGGAGCTTTTACTAAAAATATTTCTCATGAATTTCAGACCATCACCGATGCGGGTGAAGATATTATATTTGTGGACAGAAAAAGCATGACAGGAGTAAATAGTGAAGTGATAGAAGATGAAAATGCACTAGCGAAATCTGGGCTACAAAAAGAAAATCTGGAGCAAGTAAAAACTTCAGAAGTGGGAAATATATTCTCATTTGGGTCAGAAAAATCAGAAAAGCTGGAGCTATACTTTACAGATAGTGATGGACAAAAAAAACCAGTAATACTAGGATCCTACGGCATAGGAATAACCAGAATAATGGGAGTTTTGGTAGAAAAGTTTGCAGATGAAAAGGGCTTGGTATGGCCAAAAGAGGTTTCACCTTTTGCTGTGCATCTCGTGTCTTTGCATAAAGAAAAGGGTGACGCAGTCTACACTGAAGCTGAGAATATTTATAATGAACTGCAAAAAGAAAATATAGAAATACTATTTGACGATAGAGATGGCAGCGCCGGGGTAAAGCTAAATGATGCAGATCTTTTTGGTATTACATTACAAATAGTAGTAGGGGAAAAGGGCCTCGCAAATGGTGAAATAGAAATAAAAAACCGTAAAACAGGTGAAGTGGTCAAGGTGCCAAAGGTGCAGATTTATGCTACAATTAAAGAATTATGGCAAAAGGCTTTTTAGATAGATTTTCAAATGATATAGGCATAGACTTGGGTACTGCAAATACTCTAGTGTATCTCGCTGGTAAAGGCATAGTAATAAACGAGCCATCTGTCGTAGCTCTAAATACTAAGACAAATAAAGTGGTGGCTGTCGGGAGTGTGGCAAAAGAAATGCTAGGCAAAACACCGAGTCATATAAAAGCCATAAGACCTATACTAGATGGAGTCGTATCTGATTTTGAAATAGCCGAAGAGATGCTGGGATATCTTATTAAAAAAGCAAATGCTATGCAAAGCAAACTACTCTCACCACGAGTAGTCGTGGGAGTGCCATCGCAAATAAGCAGTGTAGAAATAAAAGCTGTATACGATGCTTCGGTATCGGCTGGTGCACGTAAAGTGTTTATAGTAGAAGAGCCTATGGCTGGGGCTATTGGTATTGGACTTCCTATACATGAGTCTATTGGATCTATGGTGATAGATATTGGCGGCGGCACTACAGATATCGCTGTCATAGCACTTTTTGGAGTAGTAAAATCTATTAGTTTGAAAGTCGCAGGGGATAGATTTAATGATGATATTATTACTTATGTAAAAGATAATTATAATATACTCATAGGTGAGCGTACGGCTGAAGAGGTAAAAATAGGAGTAGGATCGGTACTGCCTACGGGCCAAGAATATTTTAATGTACGTGGACGCGATATAATATCTGGCCTACCAAAAGAAGTGAGCGTGTCAGATATGGATATTGCAAAAGCTGTAGCTGCATCTGTGAGAGAAATCGTGACGGCTGTACAAAGTGTCTTGCAGCAGACACCACCAGAAGTAGTGAGCGATATCATAAAAACAGGAGTCTATCTTACAGGTGGTGGTGCCTATATCAGAGGTCTGGCAAAGCTGATATCCGATGATCTAAATATAAAGGTATTTGTGGCTGATGATCCTATGTCGGCGGTAGCTAAAGGTGCTGGTAAAATACTAGAAAATCTAGAATATTTCAAAGAGGTACTCATAAAAGATATACATTTTTAAAGGTAATATTATGAATACAAATAAAAAAAACAATAAAAATAAAATAAAACTTTTCTTAGTTTTTATTCTTAGCTTGTTTTTTATAATGTATTTTACAAACAAAAATTTTGCAAATTATATAAATTCAAAAATCTTAAATACAAATATTTTTTTTAGTAAAAATAATAATGTTACAAATTTAAATACAGAAAGTCTTCTTGCTGAAAATGCAATATTAAAATCCGAAGTCAAAAAACTAGAGGAAGCTTTGTTTTTAAAATCAGAAAATGAAGGCAAAGAGCCCACCAGGCTACTCGGACAAATTTCAAAAATATATGATACTTTTTATATACAAAAAGTACAAGGGGTAAATTTCTATGAAGGAAAATATGTATATGGCACAAATAATGTAGTCTTTGGTGTGGTGGATAAAGTTTTGGAGGATACGGTTAAGGTTTCTTTTTTAGGTAGAAATGAAAAATTTATAGCCGAAATAGTAGAGAAAAATGAATTTATAGAAATATCTCCGAGCGGGCTCGGTATGTATGTAGGCCGAATACCAAAAAGTAGCGAAATAGAAGTGGGTATGTCCGTAGCTACAAAAGGATATCCAAAAGGAGTAATAGGTACAATCTCAAAAGTAGAAACAGATGATACTTCTATAAATACAGTATGGATAAGGGCGCCTTATAACCCTTTTAATCTTGAGAGTTTTTATGTATCTAAAGAGTAAAATAAATAAAATAGATATATTATTTTTAATAGCTATTTTTATAAGTATTTTTATTTACTTAGAGCTTGCTATTTTAATTGCTATTTTTAGTTTTTTGTATAAAAATACTTTTGTAAATGTTTTAGTATTGCTTTTTATATCTGCCATATATGACATTTTGTATATGCAAAATAAAATGCAAATACCCATAGCTTTGTCTGCTGTGTCTTTAATCATAGCGTCTAGGTATGTTTTAAACTTTTTGTTTAGAAGGTTTTTTCGTATATAATATAAGATATGTGGTTTAAAAGAAAAAAAGATTATAATATATATTTTGAAGATGTTTTATCGGACAATTTTGGTAGTAAAAATGTCTTAAGCGACACTTTTGATAAAACTATAAAAATGCGTATATCAAATAATTCTATTTATTTTATAGTATCTATAGTTTTTGCTTTTTCTATGTTTGTAGTTTATAGGGCATACAGCTTTCAGATTTTAGACTATCAAGTATATAAAAATAAATCTTTGAATAATAATTTTGTAGCAGTACCTATTCCTTCGGTGCGTGGATCTATATCAGATGTGCGTGGAGAGTTTTTAGCAAAGACAGTAAAAATAAACAGTGAAGAAATAGACGGATTTAAGAGGGTATATACAGAAAAAGAAGGTTTTGGAAATATACTTGGTTTTGTGTCATATCCAAAAAAAGATTTGAGTGGCAAGTTTTGGCAAGATAATTTTGAGGGAGTGGAGGGTTTAGAGCTATACTATAATCAGCTACTATCAGGTAAAAGTGGAGTACGTCTATATGAAAAAAATGCTAGTGGTGCTAAAAGAGATAGCTTTGTGTCTGAAAACCCTCTCAATGGAAAAGATATAAAAGTTTCTATTGATGGTGAGCTACAAGAATTTATTTATAAAAAGACAAAAGAATTTGTTGAAAAAAATAATTTGGACGGCGCTTCTGGAGCTATTATGGATATAGAGACAGGCAGTCTTTTGTCGCTTGTGAGCTATCCTACCTATGATTCAAATTTACTTTTACCACGTGATGAAGATTTTATAGTAAGCACTACTACAGAAATAAGCCGAAATGAGTATTATAAAAAGCTCACAGAAGACAAAAGAAAACCTTTTTTAAATAGGCCTATATCTGGCGCCTACGCTCCAGGCTCTATAGTAAAGCCACTTTTTGCCTTAGCAGCTCTCAATACAAATACAATAGATCCAAATACTAGTATTTTTTCCAGTGGCAAAATAGAAGTACAAAGCTCGCTACCAGGAGGTAAGCCTGCCATTTTTCGTGACTGGAAAGCTCATGGCTATACAAATATAGCTGAGGCTATAGCAGTATCATCGGATGTATTTTTTTACTCAGTAGTCGGTGGATACGGTGGTCAAAAGGGTACAGGAATAAAAGTGATAGATGAATACTCTAAATCATTTGGCTTTGCAGATACGACAGGGGTAGATCTTTACGGCGAAAAAACAGGAAATATACCAACCCCAGAATGGAAACAAAAAATCTTTAGCGAAGACTGGAGACTCGGAGATACTTATAATAGCTCCATTGGTCAGTTTGGCTTTACAGCGACGCCTATCGCTATGACGCGTATCATAGCAGCGATCGCAAATAGTGGCTATCTCGTCACGCCAAAGATACTAGTAGAAAATAGTAGCAATATAAAACAAAAAGTAAATATAGAAATACCAGAAAAATGGTATGAGCTGGTGCGAAAGGGTATGCGTATGGCCGTGACGAATGGTACGGCTACAAATCTAAATCTACCATATGTAAAAATAGCAGCAAAAACAGGTACTGCCGAAATAGGAAATACAAAAAGCTATGTGCATACTTGGATTACGGGATTTTTTCCTTATGAAAAGCCAAAATATGCTTTTGTATTTATTGCCGAAAAAGGTAGTCGTGACAAACCTAAAAATCCAAGTGCTATTATGAGACAGACTTTTGACTGGATGCTGGTAAACAGACCTGAGTATTTAGGCATAGATAAAGAAGC
>JAYWGA010000061.1:0-17004 GCA_043778525.1 bacterium | reverse complement strand
CGAAGTCGGCATACTTTGCCGGAGACAGCACCATCACATCGCAGCAATTTGCAAAGACAATACGGTTTCCGTTCAAGAGATGCTTTTCGACAAGCCTTCTCAGGCCATCGGCAGCACAGATACGAACGATCTGCTTGCCGAGAGGTGAGTGCGGCGGCTCAGACAGGTGTGTGCCAGTCTTTGCCTCAGAAAACCACTTCCACGCGAGTGGAAGGTCATCGCGGATAGCACTAAGGAGAAGATCCTCAGCATTGCCCCCGGTGACATTTGCAAGTGATGGAAGTGACATTTCGATTACGCCTCCTAAGCGTTATTTACGGGTTGAAAGGGCAAATGCAAAGGACTTCAAAGCCTTGCATTCATAAAATAAATATATCACAAAGCAAATCTAAATGCAAGTATTTCGCATTTAGCCTTCTTTATATATTTTAAAGTGTATTTCTACTCCAAAAGTTTGTAGCTCTTTTTTCTCGCGGGCTTGAAGATGTTTTTAGCTCCTGCGCTTTTTTAAATATTATCTCCAAACTCTCAAACTCTTTCTGTGACAGGGTAGATTCAAAAGGCGTAGTCTTAGCAATATCAAAATGTATAAAAGCCACAGGCTTTTGCCAAAGATTATTATTTAAAAATTCTATGTCAGCATCGCTGGTGATTTTATTTCCGACAAATATATAGGGCGTGCCGTATTTACTCAGTCCTTGTGATATCTGATTTGCTGTCTTTGTGCTATGTCTTGTCGGCTCTACCGATATCACAACCACATCAAAGCCAGCTGGCACCATGGTGCCCACCGGATCCATACCAGCTTTTTCGTCTATTACTATGCACTCTTTTTCTTTAAGGTCTAAGAATGGTAAATATATTTTTAGTGAGGTAAATAGCGAGTGCGAGCATTTGTCTCCCTCCATTATTTCCTCTGTGTGAGGTCCTGCCACCATCACTTGTAGATTGTCAGCTTTTAGCACCGCATAGTTTTTTGTAAAATCATCATTTGGAAATATATTAAATCTATTTTGAGTGCCTACTAAAAACACTTCGCGTACAGACTTTGCACCACCTATACCGACATATTCTTTTATATTGGAAACCGAAGTGCCAAAATATGGTATGTCTTCTTGCACGCCAAGATTGTAAGACAGATCCATATTGTGATCTGCGTCTATTGCTAGCACATTATTACCAGTTTCTAGTAGATATTTTGTAAATATAGTTGCTAGCGTACTTTTGCCACTGCCTCCTTTGCCTAAAAATCCTATTATCATATATTCTAATTATACACTTATTGCGAAAGATTTGCAATAAGTATAAATATTGTTATAATAGATGCAAATAGTTTGCAATTAAATATATGAAAAATAATATATACGATGTGATGGTAATAGGAGCAGGGGCATCTGGCGTGGGCCTCGGAGTGCTGCTAGAGGAGCTCAATATAAAAAACTATATAATAATAGAAAAGGGCAGTGTAGGACAGTCTTTTATAAACTGGCCGAAAGAAACAAAGTTTATTTCTCCATCTTTTACTAGTAATATGTTTATGCAGCCAGACTTAAATGCCATCTCGCCGCTGACTTCTCCTGCATACTCTTTTAATAAACAACATCCATCGGGTGAGGAGTATGCGACTTATTTAAAGCTAGTGAGTGATGAGTTCAAGCTTAAAATAAAAGAAGAGACTGAAGTTTTGAATATAGTAAAAAACTCAGATGATATTTTTGAGGTAAGTATTTTAGAAAATAAAAAAGAAAGCACTTTGAAAGCAAAGTATTTAGCCTGGGCTGGTGGCGAGTTTTCTTTTCCCAAAAAAGATTTGTTTGAGGGCTATCACCTTGGCCAGCATACTAGTCAGATAGATACATATAAAAATTTAAAATTTATAGATGATGCTGGTGAAAATATAATAATAGGTGGAGGTGAGTCGGCATATGACCTGGCATATAATCTGACTCTTATGGGTAAAGTCTCTGTGATAATAGAAAAGAGCGATACGCTAAAAAACGCAAATATGACAGATGACCCATCTAAAAAGCTAAGTCCTGTGACTATACAAAAAATAGATTCTTTAGAAAATAAAGATCTTATAAAAGTAAAATCAGGATCTAGAGTAAATAAAATAGAGTATAAAGATGGCGAATATGTTTTGACCTTAGAAAATAAAAAACAAATAATAACAAAAAATAAGCCATTTTTGGCTACTGGTTTTCAAAAGGTACCTGACCTCATTTCTAAATTTATAAAAACAGATAAAAATAATGATTTGGATTTAAATAATTTTGATGAAAGTAGAGCTTTCAAAAATATTTTTTTTATAGGACCAAATATACATAGAGAAAATGTAATACTTTGTTTTATTTATAAATATAGAATGCGCTTTGCCATAGTGGCGCTCGAAATAGCTAAAAGACTAAAGACCGATAAGGCCAAGGTTTCAAAAATTAAAAACCATTATAAAAAGTACAATATGTACCTCGAGGACATATCCTCGTGTGATACAAATTGTACTTGTGGGTAAATAATAATAACAAAAAAACATATGAAAAATAAATATTTAATATCCATAGAAGTACTTCACCTTATAGCCGGTTTTGGACTTATACTTTCGGGTATTTTGGTGTATTTTATTTCAGGCATAGAAATGGCTTTGTCTTGGGCTGTGTTTGGAGCTATGTATATTTCTATGTCTGACATAGGTGAAAACGAAATGACAGAAGATAAAAAGAATCATCTAAAACATAAAATGCGCCGCGCTTTTGGATATCTAGGAGCTTTTTTGGCTTTATTTTTAGTCGTATATTATCTATTAAATATATTTTAAGCTTTAAAACTAGTGATGATGATGTGAATGTCCTGCATGACTCATGTGCTCGTCGTCAGTTTTAAGATCTTCATCCCTTATGAGAAAGATGGCAAAAATGGTGGTCATAGGTATGGCGAGGAGTAGGCCAATAGAGCCGATGAGGGATCTAAATATTTCTACGGCTACCATTTCTCTATTGATGAGCATGAGTGGTGATATATGTGATGTATAAAAAAGTATAATAAGTGGCAGTGATGAGGCAACATATGCGAGGACAAGTGTGTTTATCATAGCACTACCATGATCTTTACCTATTTCCATCGCTCTTTTATAATAATAGTACGGCTGCAAACCTTTTTTATGAGATTTTATTTCTCGTACTATACCAGCTTGGGTGATAGCGCCATCGTCTACCGCACCTATCACACCTATGATAATACTAGCTATGACTAGTAGCGAAAGATTTAAATTACTTCCGAGTCCAAACTGCAAATAAGCAGACTCCTCGTCTACAAAGCCACTAATGCGGGAGTAAAGTATAATAAAGTAAGAAAGAAAAATCGTCACAGATATAGAGAATACACAGCCTAAAAGTGCGGCATAGGTGACCCTGTTTCGCCCGTGCGTGATAAACATAATACAAACCAAAAGCAGTGTAGAAATAAGTCCAGCTACAAGTACTGGGTTATAGCCTTTGAGGGTGAGAGGCAGTAATATAAAAATAATAATAAAAAGTGAGACCACCAATGAAAAAAGTGCCTTCAAACCTTTCTTGCCAAATATACTGATTATGATGATAAAAAATAAAGCCAGCATACCAAATATCTCAGGCTCACGCATTTTGTCTCCGAGGGCAAGATATTTATAGTCAGGACCTGTCACTTCCTGTACATATACTTTGTCACCTACTTTATAATTTTGTCCATTGGAATATATCGTCGTGCTACTGCTGAAGCCATTTGCATCTATGAATTTTATATTATAATTAAAAAACTTTTGATTTTCAAATATTCTGTTTTCTTCATTTTTAAATTCTACTATATTTACTATTTCACCTTTTAAATATTTTGTAATTGGCAGCACCATTTTTTGCTCGGGCATATTATTTTAATTATGTTATAATACTAACACTAACATGCAAGAAAATAAAGAGCTTTTATTTAAAGATGGCTTTCGCAAGACCGCTCCAAGGCAGATGATATTGGAGGTATTGGAATATGCAAAAAAGCCACTCTCGGTAGAAGAGGTGTGTACTCTCGTAAATAAAAAAATACCTTGCGACCAAGCCACGGTATATAGAAACCTTAAAATGATGGTGGAAAAAGAAATATTGACTGAGAGATATTTTTGCCATGGGCATGCTCACTATGAGATAGCAGGGGAGCCACAGAGCTATGTGATATGCAAGTATTGCGAGCATATAGAAGAAATAAAAGATGAAGCCAATGAGCCAGCTGCAAAAAAGATATTTAAAAAAACAAAAGACTTTGCATACTTTGAAGGATTTTCCTTTGAGATATATGGCGTGTGTACTAGCTGCGCAAAGAGGAAGTAAGCAATGTCTTTACAAAAGAACAACTGTTCGATATACTTGTTTTTATATGGCAAGAAAAATAGTGGAGAGAGATTATAAAGCTTATGCTAGGAAGATATATAGTTTTTATAATGCCAAAAAGAAAATGCCTAATTATGAAGATCTCAAAAGTATTTTTGATGTAAGGTCAAAGGACACGGTGCATAGACTAATAAAGGATTTGGTAAATATGGATAAAGTATTGCAAGATGAGAATGGAAAACTTTTGCCGATAAATGAAGAGGCTTTTGCAGTATTAAATGATGGACAAAAAAATAAAATAAGTAGATTATTAAATAAAAAAATTGTAGGTAAAGCAAATCAGTCTAATGGCATAGTTAGGCTACTCGGAGCTGTAGAGGCCGGCTTCCCGAGCTTTGTAGAGATGGATGAGCTGGATACCATCACCCTAGATGAGTGGCTACTTGGGGACAGGTTTGCTACTTTTATGCTAAAGGTAAAAGGTGACTCTATGCAAGATGCTGGCGTGATCGAGGGCGACTATGTAGTGGTGGAGAGAGGTAAGGAGGCTAAGATGGGAGATATGGTGCTAGCCGAGGTCGACGGTGCCTGGACATTAAAATGGCTACGCAAAGATAAGATAGGCAACTATCTAGAGCCCGCAAATAAAAAATATAAAAACATAAGACCAAAAAATGAAATGCAAATATCTGCAGTAGTCGTAGCACTCGTAAGAAAATATGGAAAATAAAGAGTGGGTACTACATGTAGATGGTGATGCTTTTTTTGCTAGCTGCGAGGTGGCTAGGCGGCCGGACTTATTTAGGCTGCCTGTAGTAGTAGGGGAGGAGAGGGGTATTGTCACAGCTCTTACATACGATGCAAAGCACTTAGGTATAAAAAGAGGAGATCCGATATTTAAAATAAAAAACGAGTACAAAGAGGTGAGTATACTTTCATCGCATTTTGAAGCTTATAATAAATACGCGACGGCTCTTTATAATCTCCTAAGTGAAGATAGGAATATTTTAAAAGTAGAGCGCTATAGTATAGACGAATGTTTTGCTGTGATAGTGGGAAATAAAAATGACCTAGAAGAGAAGGTGCAAAATCTTAAAAATAAAATACAAAATAAGCTTGGTATTACATATTCATTTGGAATATCTATAAACAAAACACTTGCCAAAGTAGCTAGTAAAATGAATAAGCCAAATGGACTTAGTTTGCTTATAACACAAGAAAGTATAAACAAAGTATTGTCAAATACTAAAGTGGAAAATATTTGGGGCATAGGAAATGCTACATACAGCAAGCTCTACGCTAAAGGCACAGTGACGGCACTGGATTATATTAAATCAGACCCAAGGGACCTACTAAAGGCTGATTATAACAAATCTGTACACGAGACATATCTAGAGCTCTGTGGCAAAAAAGTTTTCAATGTAAATGAAATCAATCCAATACAAAAATCTTTGCAGTCGACCAGAACCTTTTTAAGTAAAACCAAAGACAAGGCAATTATACTTTCCGAAATATCTCGCAATCTAGAAGTGGCCATGAGCGAGCTGCGAGCAAAGAATCTTTATACAGATCGCATATCTTTTTATTTTAAATCAGCTGTAGCTGGCACATCTAGTAGCTGCGGCGAGATAATGGTGAGCAACTACACTAACAGCTCTAATAAATTTATAAATAATATCGAACAGATGTTCGATAAATTATCAAATGGAGGTACTAGGGTGTACAAAGGTAGTGGTGTGATAGCTCACAATCTTATACAAAGAGGAGACTTGCCTGTGAGTCTTTTTGACGATCAGGAGATAGCCATAGAGGAGGATAATAAATTAAACAGTGCGATAGATAAACTTCGGAATAAATTTGGATTTAATATAATAGAATACGCCAGTAGCCAAAATGCAATAAACAAAAGAGAGGGGTATAAAGCTAAAAGAGAAATTAAGGATAATTATATAGCAGGGCTACCGTACACATATCTGGGTACTATATATAACTAAAAGAAATATGCTATATGTCGCACAATATATCTTTTGCGACATAGTACGGTGTTTAATTTAATTTTGTAGATTGGCAATTTGTCTCCGCTCTCTAATTTTTTCAATTTTCATATTTAATTCTTTTTGCAGGTCGTTATTAAGGTCTATGTGATTTTTTAAAAGATTATTTTTTAAAGATATATATTTTTTAAATATTTCTTTTGCTCTAATATCTTCTTTTCTAATGTCAGAATTCGTTAATAATTTGTGGGCCATATTTACTCTTAAAGAATTAAAATTATTTAAATTAGAAATTAAAATAGTATCTTTGGAATAAATTGAGAAATTTTCAATTAGCTGTCCCAATGTCTTTTTTATTAAAGCATCAAGTTTTTTTGGTTGAAATTTTATAGTTTTTTCCTGTAAGATATTTGCTAAATAATTCTCCTGATCTTCTATCATAATAACAAGTAGACCTTCTACAATATTTGACATTAAGATTACTGATTCTATATAAAACTTTTTTTCGTATAAATTGAAAATTCTTGATTCTAGTATGTTAAAATTTTTTTCAAATAGATCAAGAAAATCAATAGATTTGTCTTTCATAAATTTTATTTAGCCACCACCATTTTCCTCACCCCCTTCTGCTCCACCACTATCTCCCCTGCTTTTGTGCTTATATTTACCTGCACATCTTTTTTACCATTGCCGCTTATCATCATCATGGCGACCTTGTTTAAGATGTCACTTTGTATCACTCTTCTTATAGGTCTTGCTCCATACAGTGGGTCATAGCTTTTTTCGGCGATTTTGATTATCGCATCCTCCCCTATTTTTAGGCTTACCTTTTTATGAGACAGTCTCTCGGCCAGCTGCGCCAGCTGATTGCGTACTATATTTGTGATGATGTCCTTTGAGAGTACATCAAACATAACTATCTCGTCGAGGCGATTTAAAAACTCAGGTCTAAAAAAGTTTTTGAGTGACTCCATTACTTTATCTTTCATGCCACTATAGTCGCTATTTTTTTCTGTAGAAAATCCCATAGTCTCCATTTTTTCTATAAATTGCGAGCCGAGATTTGAGGTCAAGACTATAATGCAATTTTTAAAATTCACAAATCTGCCTTTGCTATCTTTAAGTCTACCTTCGTCGAGTACTTGTAAAAGTAGATTAAATATTTCTGGATGAGCTTTTTCTACCTCATCAAAAAGTATCACAGAATATGGTCTGTGTCTCACGGCCTCGGTAAGCTGTCCTGCCTCGTCATAGCCCACGTAGCCTGGTGGACTACCTACTAGCTTTGATACCGAATGCTTTTCCATGTACTCGCTCATGTCTATTTTGATAAGTGCTTTTTCATCATTAAACATAAACTCGGCTAGCGCCTTGGTGAGCTCAGTCTTGCCCACACCTGTCGGACCTAGGAATATAAAAGAGCCTATCGGGCGATTCGGATCGCCTATGCCTGTGCGGCTACGGCGTATAGCGTCTGCGACTTTACGCACGGCTTCGTCTTGGCCTATGACTCTATTGCGGAGGAAGTCTTCCATTTTGAGGAGTTTGGCGGCTTCGTCTTCTAACATCTTGACTACTGGTATACCTGTCCAGCGCGCTACCACACCAGCTATGTCGTCGTCTTCCACCACTTCACGTAGTACACGCCCTGCTCCTTTTTGTATTTTAGTTAGCTTGGCTATTTTTTGCTCTATTATATTTTTGAGCTCGGGTACTTTGCTATATCTTATCTCGGCTATCTTTGTAAGGTCACCAGTCATCTCGGCAGAGTCCGACTCTATGCGCAAATTATCTATTTCGTTTTTTGCATTTTGTATTTCTACTAGTAGATTTTTTTCGGCTAGCCAGTTTGTCTCTAGTGGATTTATTTTTTCTTTTATATCTAATATTTCTTTTTCAAGTATTTTTATGCGTGCATCTAGATCAGATTTTATTTTTTTATCTTTGGTTATTTTTTCTGTTTGTAGCTCTTTACTGAGTGCTTCTTTTTCTATTTCTAGGCGCATTATTTTGCGATGTGACTCTTCGAGGCCCGCTGGCTTATTTTCCAGTGTCATCCTTAGAGCTGATGCAGCCTCATCTACTAGGTCTATGGCTTTATCAGGCAAGAATCTATTTGTAATGTATTTACTAGAAAGATCCACAGCCGAAATGATAGCCGAGTCGGTAATATGCACAGAGTGAAATAGCTCATACTTTTCTTTGATACCGCGCAAAATGGAAATAGTATCTTCACGCGTAGGCTCGTCTACATATACCGGCTGAAATCTCCTTGCTAGTGCTTGGTCTTTTTCTATATGCTTTTGATACTCGGCTAGGGTCGTCGCGCCTATTGCCCTCATCTCACCACGCGCGAGTGCTGGCTTTAAAAGATTTGCGGCATCAGCTGCTCCCTCGGCTGCACCAGCTCCCACTATTGTATGTATTTCGTCTATAAAAAGTATGATAGCCCCTTTAGCTTTTTCTATTTCTTTCATTATAGATTTTATACGCTCCTCAAATTCACCACGATATTTTGTACCAGCAATAAGAAGACCAAGGTCAAGCGAGACCAGCTCTTTGTTTTTGAGAGAGTCTGGTACATCATTGCGAGCCATACGCAAAGCCAAGCCTTCAGCCACGGCTGTCTTTCCTGTGCCAGCTTCACCTATTATTATTGGGTTATTTTTAGTGCGGCGAGTCAGTATCTGCATCAGCCTTAGTATCTCTTTATCGCGGCCTACCACCGGGTCTATTCTGTTTTCTTTAGCATCGCGGGTCATGTTGCGCGTGTACTTTTCTATCGCGCGCATTTTTATTTGTCCATCTTTTCCTTTACCGCCTTCACTTCCTAGTACATCTCCATTATTAAAATCCAGCATCACTTTTTTAAAGCTCTCCATTTTTATGCCGTTCAATTTCAAAAATGTACCAGCTTCATTAGTATCTTTTTGTAGTATTGAGATAAATAAATGCTCCACCGAAATAAGCTTTTCGCCGAGCTCCTTTGCTACATGCATAGCATCGTCTAGTACCATAGCGAGGTCAGGGGTGAGAAACATTTGCGCCATATTTGGGAGAGACATAGTATCTCCGCCGCCGTCTACTTTATCTAGTATGGACTCCACTATATAGAGCTGGTTTATCTCCATTTTTTCTAATATCGAAACCACTGGACTCGCGTCCTGAGTGAGTATTGCTAGTGCAAGGTGAAAACTACCTACATGCGTAGCGCCCTGCCCTCCGGCTACTTCATGGGCTTTTTGTATACTTTGCTGCGCGCGCGCAGTAAATAAGTGAAATGGTGGTGGCATAAATTTTATCTATATTTTATGTTAAATTGATTTAAAATTAACAATACTTTTACTTTGACATTATCTAGGCAAACAGTACTTAATCTCTTCTATAACATCTTTAAGATATCATTTAGCACAGACTTTTGCAAGTCTATCTATAAATACCTTTCGTCTGCTCTCTTAGTACTTCATTTCCAGTTTTATTTATTTCAAATTTTGTAAAATCTTCCCCCATCTCTACTTTTGGTATTATATTTTTTAATTCTGCTATCAGCACTTCATCACCAGAAAGCATTTCACCTAAAAAGCTATTGCTATCTGCCATATTTCGCCAGCCCACATCGTAGACCTCCCCTGCTGCATTTATTTCTGTCAAATCTTTATTAAAAATATCCGCTGCTACTTTATAAATAAAAAAATAAATCTCTTTTTCGCCGTCTATTATTTTGCCTAAGCTTTTTAAAGCTTGATCACCCTCTGTTTCATTTTCTAACTCTAAATCTATTTCTTCTTTCAGCTCTCTGCGCGCGCAGTCCTCTACGCTCTCGCCGTCGAGTGCTTTACCTCCAAAGCCGTTTAGTTTATTTAGCTTTCTATTGCGGCCCATGAGTAAAAATGTCTCACCGCTTTTATTTACAAAATATGGAAATACTACAGTTAAAACTTTTGTCATGTTTATAGTATAACAAAATATAAAAATATTTTACTTTTGTGATCTCTTTTCCCCAAATTTTCTCTCCTCCACCTTACCACCCTTCATCACCTTCAAAAAAGTATCTTGGCTCACATGCACCTTTGCTGTCGACTGCATTTTTGCCTTACCTTTTTTCTGTTTTTCTAGTAGTTTCATTTTGCGTGTGATATCGCCTCCATACAAATACCCTGTCACATCTTTTTTAATAGCTGAGATAGATCTCGATGATATTATTTTACCATTGGCTCTTGCTTGTATTTTGACCGTAAACATCTCTCTAGGAAGTAAATTATAAAGCCTCTCGACTATATCATCCGACTCTTCGTCTATTCTTTTGCTACCCACCACCTTTGTAAATGCCGGCACTACCTCCTCGGCAAGCAGTATCTCTAGTCGGCGCACATCGGCTAGCCTCTCTCCTGCTGGCTCATAAGACACCGAGCCATAGCCACTGGTCGCACTTTTTAATACATCAAAAAAGTTGCGCATCAGCTCCCTTAGTGGCATCACCACCTTGAGGGCAAATCTATCTGGCGGAAAAACTTCTGTCTCACCGAGCTCCCCTTCAAAGCTATATAGCAGCTGACAAATGGTAGAAACATAGTCACTCGGTGTGATGATGGTCAGCTTTACAAAAGGCTCGTAGCAAGCGGTGTAATTGCCATGATCTGGAAAGAGACTTGGATTATAAATTATTTCTTCTTTGCCGTTTTTATGTATCACTTTATACGGTATCGACGGACTGGTGATAATCAGCTCTAGCCCAAACTCTCTACGCAGTCTCTCGGTAATAATTTCAAGATGTAGCATACCCAAAAAGCCACAGCGAAATCCACGCCCAAGTGCCCCTGAGTTTTCTTCGTCAAATTGTAAACTAGAGTCGCTCAGCTTTAGCTTTAATAGCGACTGACGAAGTAGAGGAAAGTCATCTGCACTCTCTGGATAAATAGATGCAAATATAAGTGGCCTCGCCTGCGCGTATCCTGGTATAGCTGCACTTGGATTTCTAAAAGATGTGACAGTATCGCCGACATTGGCCACACCCGGCTCTTTTATACCCGTCACTATATATCCTGTCTCACCAGCTTTTAGACTACTTGTCTTTTGCTTGTCGGGCCTAAATACTCCTACCTCGCCGACTATAAATCTCTTATCAGCACTCACCAGCAGCATCTCATCTCCTGCTTTTATTTCACCACTAAATACTCTTACGAATAAAATTATACCTTGATGATTTGAATATGCAAAGTCAAATATTATTGCCTGCACTTTATTTTCTTCTAGTATTTTTGGAGCTGGTACTTCATTGTATATTTTTGTGAGTAAGTTTTTTACGCCGGCGCCAGTCTTTCCCGATACATAGGATATATCTTCTTTTTTACATCCCAGTATTTCCATTAGTTCCTCTTCTACTTTGGGTAGGTTTGATAGTGGCGAATCTATTTTAGATATCACCGGTAGTATCTTTAAATTGGCTTCGCGAGCCATCTCAAGTACTGTGAGAGTCTGTGCCTGCACACCTTGCGTGGCATCTACTAGCATCAGCGCACCTTCTACTGCCCTCATCGAGCGAGACACCTCATAAGAAAAGTCTATATGTCCTGGCGTGTCGATAAGATTAAATACCACCATTTCTTTTTTGCCATTTACTTCCATTTCATACTCCATACGCACCGGCTGCATTTTTATAGTGATACCGCGCTCGCGCTCTAGCTCCATGCTGTCTAGCACTTGGTCTTTCATTTGGCGCGCGTCTATGGTGCCTGTCACTTCCAAAAGCCTATCGGAGAGCGTAGACTTGCCGTGATCGATATGAGCTATAATTGAAAAATTTCGTATTTGCATAAATTTGCTTTCTATTATACCACAAAAAAATAAACTTTACTTTTTGTAAAATAAATGGTAATATACTTTTTAGTAAACGCTAAATGAGGCGTGAAAATCAAATTGGGGAGGATAAAAATGTCCGAAACTCGTATTCAAAAAATGGTAAATAATTGTGGTGACTGTCCATACTGTACATATCGTTCAGTAGGAATGAATGTATGCGGTGCTGCTGGAAATATGCGTATTTTTGACAAAGATAAGATTGCATCTTTTTGTCCACTTCCGCTTTATCCGAGTCAGCAGCTTGCAGATCTCGAAGAGCTCGTGAGCGCACTCAGGAAGCACGTATCTCAGCTCAGCTGACAAGTGAATAAAATTTTTGCACCTTTAGCGAAATGCGCCGACGGTGCATTTTGTTTTTAAAAGCTATTTTTTATATAAAGTCAGTACTACTTTTTATCCATTCATCGTATTCAGTATTTGACTGCACCTCAAACTTTATAATACAAGGTATTTCATAGCTATGCATTTCTAAGATTTTATCTTTTAATTTTTTCCAGTTTTCTGCTCTGGTTTTTAAAAATGTGGCCACTTCTTTTTCATTCGCCAGTTTTTCTTTCCAAAAATACGCTGCCTCCACTCCAAAATAATTTGCGCAAGCTATTAGCTTTTCTTCGAGTAAAACTTTGACTATTTCCTCGGCTTGCTGCCTGTCTTTAAAAGTGGAATACACTACGATAAAGCCACTTGACAATTTCTCCGTGTTTGCTACACTATAAGCATCGAAAAGTCGCCCTGCTTGTACTACGTGTCCTGTGGGGCCTTTTCTTTTTATACTATCTATTAAATCGTTTAAATAAGTTACGTTTAGATATCTTCTACTTCTCAAAAGTTTTGATGTGTTATATTTTATAACAGAGAATAATTGTACTTTTTCAAGTCGTTCGTTTGCATAATCTAAAAGAGCTGCAAAGTCTCCATCTCCACTCAGTAAAACAATATTATCAATCAAATTATTTTCTACATCTTTGGTGATTCTGTGTGATATTTCTACATCGCAATTTGCTTTAGTTTTTCCACCTTCGAAATATATTTTTTTAAAAACAATTTCCACTCCAAAAGATTTAAGTAATTCATAATCTGTTGTTAATGATTTTATATTTCCAGTAAAATAAATGCAATTATTTATTCTATATCTATCTTTTAAATAAACAAGCAATTCAAAAATGTCATAATTTTGTTTTATGTGCTTTTGTGATGCCTTTATTAAATTTGCTGCGTCTATATAAAGAGTAGTCCTTTTTCTGTCTTGCATAAATTAGTTTTTATTATACCACAAAACCTACTTTTTTCTTTGACTGTGTTATACTTTAAAAATATGCAAAATATTCTTTGGTACTTTATAGTTTTCTCTGTGTTGGCTTATCTTATTTATGACGAGTATCGTCAAAAAGGTGTAAAAGGTGCTATCTCTTTTGTGCTAATTTTTGGAGCACTTTTCTTTTTTATACATACTTTTATAGCAAAGCCATTCCTAGTAGAAGGTCCATCCATGCAGCCGACTTTTCAAACAAATAATTATCTTTTAGTGGAGCGCATAAGTCAAAACTTTGGAGAAATAAAAAGAAGTGACGTGGTAGTTTTTGATATACCCGAAAATGGTAATCAAAATGGCGAGTATCATACTTGTTATTTGCCCCTCGGGCAAAACTGTCTTTGGAAATCTAAAAGATATCTAATAAAAAGAATAATAGGCTTGCCTGGAGAGCGAGTAGTGGTTATAAATGGAGCTACAACTATCTTTAATAAAGAAAATCCAGAAGGTGTGCTACTTGATAGTAGTTTTGTGCAGTTTACTTCACCACTAGATGCCGATGTGCAGCTAAAGGCTGATGAATTTTTTGTGATGGGAGACAATAGAGCAAATAGCTCAGACTCGAGATATTGGGGACCCGTACCAAGAGAAAATATTATAGGAATACCCTTTTTGCGACTTTGGCCATTTTCTGGGCTTTCTATTTATCCCGGCAAAATAGAAAAGGTTGACCTGGACGACAAAAAACTATAAAATACAAATAAAACACCTCAAAAAAATATGACAAAACTAGAAAAATTGATACCACAAACAGTAAAAGGTTTTAGAGATATTATTGGAGATGAGTATTATAGATTTCAGGGAGTTTTTGAAAAAGCTCAGGAGGTAGCTGTGTATTATGGCTTCTCCCCTATAGAGATACCTATGCTCGAGCATGTTTCTATATTTGAAAGAGGTGTTGGGGCAAATACTGACGTAGTAGAAAAAGAACTGTACAATTTAAAAACAAAAGGCGGAGATAATCTAGCTATGCGCCCAGAGGCTACGGCTGGTATTATGCGAGCCTATATAGAAAACGGCTGGCAGTCGCTACCGCAGCCGATAATGGTCTACACATATGGGCCGATGTTTCGCCATGACAAGCCACAGCGTGGCCGCTATCGTGAGTTTCGTCAGTTTGATCTAGAGATGATAGGTAGCGAAAAGCCTATTGCTGATGCTATGATTATTATCACTAGTGTGGCTATACTCGAGGACTTGGGTATTAAAAAAGTGACACTCAAAATAAACTCTATAGGTGACAAAGATAGTCGCAATAAATATTTAAAAGAACTTACAAATTATTATAAAAAACTTCAGCCAAAGCTTTGTGCAAACTGCAAAGAAAGACTAAAGACCTCTCCCCTTCGCCTTTTAGATTGTAAAGATGAAGGCTGCAAACCTTTTAAAGAAGAGGCGCCAAAGGCCATAAACTCACTCACAAACGACGCTAAAAAACATTTTAAGCAAACACTAGAATATCTAGAGGAGGCTGGTGTAGCATACGAAATAGATAATTTTTTAGTACGCGGACTAGATTACTATACTCACACAGTCTTCGAATTTGAAGCCGTTGTCACAGACGAGGAAGGTAAAGAAAAAACTATGTCCATAGGTGGCGGTGGCAGATATGACTATCTCGCAAAAATACTCGGCAGCAAAAAAGATGTACCAGCTGTAGGCGTGGCTCTTGGTGTTGACCGTATACTTCTTTGCGAAGGTACTGAAAATATAGAGGCGAAAGTACAAAAAAAGCCAAAGGTATTTTTTATACAGTTAGGGTTAGAGGCAAAATTAAAATCTTTAAAAATAATAGAAATGCTACGCAAGTCAAAGATCACTTTGACCCAGTCTCTTTCAAAGGATTCTCTAAGTATACAGTTAGGTATGGCTGAGCGTATAAAAGTGCCCTATGCTATCATTTTTGGTCAAAAAGAGGCTATGGAAAACTCAGTTATAATACGCAATATGTCTACACATTCACAAGAGTCAGTGTCTGTAGAAAACTTGGTGGAGCATTTAAAAAAACTAAAATAGACTTTTAAATATATTAAATCCTAAATAATATATACGATACAAAATAAACACAAAGATACCGCCTGTGGTATTTGCCACGATGTCATACCAGGTATCGTATCTGTCAGCCGAAAATGTACCAACGCGCAGAGCATCTAGTGTAAACTCCAGTATCTCATTGGCACAGCCAAAAGCTGAGACTATAATATAAATAAAAATAAATTGAAATAAAGTGCTTTTAAAAATATTAAAATTTGGATTTAGATCGCGTATATTGCGAAGGTGGTTCATTATGTATACAGCCGATAAGCCCACAGCCACTCCACCGCCTATAGCATGTTGAAAAAAGTTTACCCAGCGTAGCTTTAGCGTTTCAATCGGGAAAAAATTCCAGATAATAGGAAGACAAAAAGCAAGTAGCAAAAGTAAAGTATTTTTATTTAAAATAACATATTTTATTATTTCTATATTTTTTTCTTTTATATTTCCACTTTCTTCTGGATGATATTTTTTATAAACCAAAAATATAATAAGCTGAGGCAGTATAAATAGAATAAGACCTATTAAAAATAAAATCATAAAAGTAGTAATCATTTTTAGTTTTTAACAAATTCCATAAATAAAAATAGCGGTATTTCATTGCGGGCATTGTCTTCGGCTACTTGCCTTGGGCCTGTACCTGATTTTTTATTTGAGCATACCTCTCTTATTTTTTTTAGATACATTCCATTTTCCGCAAAAATATTTACATATTCTTCCATGCTCCTATGAAAAGTATAAGTGTATTTTTTATTAGCTTTAGATCCTGGGTTCATGTCTATTTTTATGGTCTTGCTGGTTTTGTAATGGTACACTACTCTACCCTGCGCTTTCTTAGTTTCGTCATAGTACCAGTCTGACTCTTGTGGCACTCTAAAGCTAGGGTGATTTACCACGGCAAAAAAACTACTACCGCCATGCATTTTGCTCGCAATATTTTTTGCAGCTGTGTCTAAGTATTGCATATTGACCAAAGACTCTATTGCAAAGAGCAGATCAAAGTTTTTTTCTTCTAGTTTATTTAAATCATTTGCACTTAGCATTTGCGCTCGCGCCTCTATTTCGCCCGGTATTTCTTTTATCGCTTCTATTGTGTTTACCAATAGCTCCTCATCTATATCCACACCGACTATTTTATAAGGTTTAAACTTTGCAAACTCTTTCATAAAAAATCCATTACCACAGCCTATATCGAGTACACTTTTGGCTTCAAAGTTTTCTCGTAAGACAAATTTTAAAAGACTCGGCAATATGAGATCTTTTTGATAAGAAAACTTTTCATTTACGGTAGCCTCATACCAAGAGGCCACACCTCCCCAGCCTGTGTTTAGTTTTGGATTTATTTTTTTAGAGGCACTGAACTTCTTAGACTCAGAGCTTATTGTCTTCACATTTTTTTCTTGGGAAAAGAATGCTTTTTTTAATACTTTTCTAGGTTTAGGAGTTTTCATTT
>JAYWGA010000060.1:0-2196 GCA_043778525.1 bacterium | reverse complement strand
CAGACACAAGTAGGTTTGTATCTACAAATAGATTTAATCTATCCACCATATCTCATTTCGTGAAGTATTTGAGTCATTGGTACGGGTGATAGGTTTTTATTTTTTGGCAATCTTAAAATCTGAAACAGATCTTTTTTTGATTTTGTAGTTGTGTTTTTAAGATTTTATTTGTTGTATTCATATTCAATAAGTATATCTTAGAAGTTAAAAAAGTGCAAAAATAAATAGAAAAAATAAATTTTTGCAACACAAAAGCCGGCCCGTTGCCGAGCCGGCTTTTGCTTACTTTTAATTCCTTAAATTTTTTATTTATAAATTATTTTTGTGATTAATAAACCTCGTCATGAGTACCTATCGAATCTAAAAAGACAAAGGAATCGTCAAAAGAAAAAACTATTCTGTACTCAAAATTGACACTGCAGGCGTAAAAATTTTTAAGATTGCCAGAGAGTTTGTGAGTTTTTAATTCTGGAGTATTTATATCTTGTGCTAGCATTTTTATTTTAGTAATTATTTTTTCGGCCAGCATCTTATTCTTGCTCAGCTTAATAAACTTTTTATCAAAATCTCTAGTCGTTCTTATCTTTCTCATCTTCAGCATTTATTAGATTGTTAAAGTACTCATCTACATTTTCTACCACTATTCCATTTCCCATCTTATGCTCTAGATCGCTCATGTATACCTCATATTCGAAAGCTGCTCTCTTTGCAATTGAAAGAGAGTTTTGTATTTCGGTATAGGCTACTTTTAAGGTATTATATAGTATTGCTTCAGTCATAGATGTATTATACCACAAAAATAAAAAAGTGAATAAGTGGGAATAAAAGAAAAAATAAATTTTTGCAACACAAAAGCCGGCTCTTACGGGCCTGCTTTTGTTTACTTTTAATTCCTTAAATTTTTTATTTCTAAATTATTTTTGGGATTAATTGTTTAACTAGTCTTTATAAGTTTTATGATATAATTAGCTAAATGACTTTGGAAAAAATACAAGAGCTAATAATAGAATATTATAAGTTAGCAGATAGAGAACATATAGAGAATTATTTAGAAGAAGTATTTCTAGTTGAAGACTTTTTAGTAACAAGAAGATCTTTGAAGCACATAGTGGAGCAGAGAAGAAAAGATAAGTATACAGAGGTAGATATAAGTAATATTTTCATAGGCTTACACGACACCATACTGAGCAAAAACTTTACTATAAAAGAAAGTGAATCTAGCTCTTTTATCTTAATAGGAAATACGACCCTGAATGCAACAACTCTGGTTGTCGCCGTAGAGAGGTCGGGTGAAATAAAGATAATAAAAACTGCTTTTATGCGGGCTAGTACAAAAGCAAAAAGACTAATAAAATAAAAAACCATCTTGCGATGGTTTTTTATTTTCGGGAGGACGGAACTCCCCTCCATTGGCACTCGGCCCGGCAGCACTCCGATTTTCTGCCTTTCGATAAATATATTATATCACACCACCTAAAAAAAAGTCAAGGAGTGAAGTAGACAAAGGAGAAAAAATAAATTTTTGCAACACAAAAGCCGGCGCGCTTTCGGACCGGCTTTTGCCCGACTTTAATTCCTTAAATTTTTTATTTCTAAATTATTTTTGGGATTAATTGTTTAACTTATTTTTCAAACAAAAAATTTTTGAGTGCAGTCCTGACTTTCTCAGTTTTATTTTCACTCATAGTACCTATTTTTTTTTAATCTTTTCACATCTATGATGCGTACCTGATCTAGCCTAGCATTTATTTGCTCACCTTTAAATTCAAAAGGAAACATATACTTACCAGTTTTTTGACTATGGGTAAGTGGTATGGCTAGACAAGTATTTGTACTCACAAATTTTAAAATTAAAACAGGTCTAGCAAAAGCTATGCCTTTGCCGTCTATTTCACTTCCTATGTTATGACCCATAACACACCAAAGAATATCTCTTTCATTTACTTGAGGTCTTTCTAAATTATCGATTATAGGTTATAGGTTTGAGCTTCCCCCATCCCGCAAAATCTTTTTTGTGCATACTTTTTAATTTACTTACCTACTTGCGTAGGCAGTATTGCGACTTACGTCGAACAGTAACTATAGTATATATCAATTATAAATTCTGTCAAGCAAATCTTTGCAACACAAAAGCCGGCGCTTGCGCGCCGGCTTTTGCTTACTTTTAATTCCTTAAATTTTTTATTTCTAAATTAT
>JAYWGA010000059.1:0-2205 GCA_043778525.1 bacterium | reverse complement strand
GAGAGGCTTCGTCCTTACCGATAGTCACGCTTTCCACGCTAGGATTTGTTGGTCTTATGGCTTCGTGGGCTTCTTGCGCATTTTTAGATTTGTTTTTGTAAAAGTTTTTTTCACTATGACCTACGCCATATTTTTTATCTATATAGTCTATGATTTCGCTTTGAGCGTCTTTAGAAATACTCACCGAGTCGGTACGCATATAAGTGATGAGACCTGCTTCGTACAGCTTTTGGGCGGCTCGCATACTACGAGATGGGGCAAAACCAAGGCGAGTAGAGGCGCTTTGCTGTAATGTACTGGTCGTAAATGGAGCTCTCGCAGATCTCTCTTCTACCTTTACTTTCTTATCTTTTACAAACCAAGATTTATCCAGCGACGAGTCTACTTCTTTTTTAAGATCTACTTTTTTTACATCAAAAATATCTTTTGAAAACGCTTCTAATTCAAATTTTTTATCATGTAAAAATTTACCTTCTAGTACAAAATATTCTACCGGAATGAAGGCAAGTATCTCGCGCTCTCTTTCACAAATAATACGGAGTGCCGGAGACTGCACGCGCCCAGCCGAAAGACCATAACGCACCTTTTTCCAGATGACTCCAGACATATCGTAGCCGACCAGTCTATCGAGTACACGCCTTGCCTCCTGCGCTGCTTTTAGATTCATATCTATATCACGCGGATGCTTTATGGCCTCTTTTATTGCCTTTTCTGTAATCTCTTGATATGTAACGCGAGATACATTTTTAAAATGGCATTCATCTAATAGATGCCAAGCAATAGCTTCTCCCTCTCTATCGGGGTCTGTTGCTAAATATACCGTTTTTGCAGTTTTGCCTAGTATCTTTAGCTCATTTATCACATCTCTTTTTTTAGCATCGACTACATATTTTGGGACAAAACCTGCCTCTATATCTATGGCATCTTTATTTGATTTTGGTAGATCTCTCACATGGCCTATGGAGGCGCGCACAGTAAAATCGGCTCCTAAATATTTAGAAATAGTTTTTGCTTTTGCGGGAGACTCCACTATAAATAAGTTCATAAAATATTTTAAATTAAATTTGAATTAAATATAAAATACCATTATTTTACAATTTTGCAAAGTTTTGAGTTTATGTTTATACTTTAATAAATAAAATAACAAATATGCAAAATCAAAAAAGTACTACAAATTTAATAACCAAAACCTTTATATTGATATTAGTAGTCGGGTCTGTGATTTACTTTTTATTTGATAGCTCCTTTTCTAGTAATTTAAACTTAAAGACAAACATAGCAGAAAATACAAGAGTGGCAAAGGCACTGCGCTTTGAGGCAGAAAACTTTTTTGATATAAATGATCATTATGGAAATATTATTGATACAGAAAATCAAGATAATTGTACTAAAGACGGTACTTTTCTATCTACTGTATCTGCAAAAGAATTTATAAGAAAAAATAATTTAAATAATTTAAAATGTTTTTTTTCAGTATCGGATGAAAAAATAAAGTCTTGGGCTATAAATATAGTTTCTGAGGGTTCGGCTTTTTGTTTTGACTCTATGGGTAATGTGAAAAAAGAAAGCGCTGTAGTGGATAGTTTTTTATGTATTTAATAATGGTGCATAAAGTGTTGCATTTAATTTTTGGTGATATATACTTAAATTATTATAAATAAAATATAAAAAAACAAATCTTTTAATAAAAATATGAAAAATAAATTTAAAGCATTCACATTGATAGAACTACTCGTAGTTATAGCTATCATAGGTATACTTTCTAGTATAGTAATTGTAAACTTAAACTCTGCTCGTGGCAAAGGCCAGGATGCTGCAGTAAAACAGCAGATGAGTCAGATAAGATCAGCAGCTATATTGTATGAAGATACAACAAATGGTTTTTCTACTGGTAATATAACACCAGGCACAGCTGCAGCTGCAGCCACTTGTAGTACTGCAAGTACAGTCTTTACTGATGGATCTATAGCAAATGCTATCAAAGGTGTAGGAAATAATGCTGGATCTGCACCAAACTGCGTCCTTGGAACAGAGTCAGGAGCGCTTGGTGTTGCACAAAGTTGGGCTATGATATCATCATTACGTACAGCTTCAAATTCTGTAGCTGTATTCTGGTGTGTGGATTCTTCTGGAAAAACAAATACAGTAGCAAACAAGACCACTATATCTTCAAGCGGAAATGATGTAGTTTGTCCGTAATCTTTT
>JAYWGA010000058.1:0-5754 GCA_043778525.1 bacterium | reverse complement strand
GGCTCATCTAGTATGAGTATGTTGGGGCTATGCATCAGAGCCTTTGCCACCACCGTGCGGCGCTTTAGCCCACCAGACAGCATCATAAACTTTTTATCACGATGACTCTCTAGATCAAAAAGTTTTATTAGCTCTTCTGTTTTTATTTTTCTACTATTTTTGTCCATACCAAAGAGACCTCCTTGAAAATATAATATCTCATACACTGTTTGAAATATATCTATATTAAACTCCTGTGGTGAGAGACCTATCTCGGCGCGCGCTAGTCTATAGTCGGCTACCACATCGAGATCTGATACTTTTATACTACCCTCGCTCGGCTCTGATATGCCTGTGATGCAGTTTATGGTAGTGGTTTTACCAGCGCCATTAGAGCCGAGTATACCCACAAACTCACCCTTTTTTATTTCCAAATCAAAGCCATGCAACACTTCCTTTTTAGGACTCTTACCTGAGGCTTTATACACCTTCTTCAAACCTTTTATCTCTATCGCATTCATATTATTTATCAAACTTCATTTCCATTTGTCCATTAAAATCCATTTTACCTAGCGGTATACCTTTATGTCTGAGTATCGCATAGCACATAGACAGGTGGAAAAAGTTATTTGTAAATAAAAAGTTTTTTACATAAGTTTCCATTTCAAAATAGGCACCCTCCGGCATCCAAGGCATAGATATTTTTTTATCTTCTACACCTTCTAGAGTTTCTTCATTTTCAAAGTCTACTTTATTTATAAAATCTTTTGCAGTATTTATACGAGTCATTAAATCATCAAAATTATTATCAGCTTCGGGAAGGCTAGGTTTTTCGAGACCAGCTGTACGGTATACACCGCCCACAGCTCCATCGGTAAATATCTGCACCTGCTTTTTAAAATCAAACATATCAGATGCGAGCTTTGCCTCTAGCAGCTCTGCCTCGGTCATACTATTTTGCAGAGCATATTCTTTGGCTTTTATTATCATGCCCGCCACATTATCTAGTCCACGTAGCATTATATGCTTAAATAATTTTATTTCTGTTTTCATATTTTTATTATATTATTTTTATTTATTTTATTATTAAAAAGTCATTTATTGCTAGTCTCACCTTTTTCATTTTAGAGTAAAGATCTTCATCTGATCTATATCCAAGGCACAAAAATGCTATCGATGATAGGTGCATTTCTTTCAAATTTAATATCTCATCTACTTTAGTCTTATCAAATCCCTCCATAGGACCCGCATCTACCTCAAGTAGTGCAGCAGTCTCGAGCATAGCACCTAGCGCAATATAGGCCTGCTTTCCTACCCAAGCACTTTTTTCTGAGTCAGACATACTGCACATGCCCAGCATCATATCTTCATAGCCTTTTAGACTATCTATACTCACCCCTCTAGTCTCTGCAATATTTTCAATATATTTTCTGACATAAGTTGCGTCCACATTTGTACTAGCTGTCAGCGCAAAAAGATGTGAAGCCTCTACTGTCTGAGCTTGGTCATATGCCGCATCTTTTATCTGGGCTCGCAGCGTAGCATCTTTTACTTCTATGAGTCTAAAAGGCTGCAAACCGTAAGCGGTGGCCGACATCCTACCTGCTTCTATTATACTATTTACCAGAGACTCTTCTACTTTTTTTTCTTTGTCAAAAGACTTTATCGCAGCTCTCCACTCAAAGGCATTTTTTATTTTTTCTTGCATATTGTTTTATTATATACCTATAATAGCAAAACGCAAACAAACCTTATTTTGTAAAATTTAATAAAATTATTTCAAATCAGCTCTCGAAAACTGTACACTAAACTGCTTGCACCAGATTATCACCGCGCCATTATTTGCCTCAAAATCTTTTGCACTTACTAAATATTCTTGCTTTCCTTTTTGTGATTTTAATAGCCCCAAGTTTATCGTCTTGGCTGTATCAAAGCCACCTAATGCTGTATTTTTAAAAGCCTGAGGAGCAGAAAGGTAGACATAGAGATCTGGTCCATTTGCCGATGCAAAGTTTTCTGCAAAAGATATTTTATAATTCTCCCCAGACTTTTCTACTGACACATCACCGCCTGCATAATGCAGTGCATCTATTTTTATAAAGCTACCACCAGAAACTTTCTGTGCAGCAGTTTTTTCCATTGTATCTTTCTGCATCTTATCGTCTGTCATTTTATCATCCATCATTTTGTCTTCTTTTTGCATTACCACTTCTGCTACTTTAGATTCATCTTTTTTAAATACATTAAAAGCTACATATCCCGCAGCGCCAAGTATACATAAAACTATCAAACTTATTATTATTTTTTTCATACTTATAGTCTAGCAAACTAAAAAACAAATGTAAAGTCTACTTTACAATAAAGTTTATTTTGATTATTATTTATAATTTTTTATTTTCTGTGATTTATAAAATAAATAGCTAGAAAAGTAGTAAAAATACCTATCAAAGAACCAACCAATACATCTACAAAATAATGTACCCCAAGATAAAGCCTGGCCCAACACAAAGAAATTAACCAAGATAGGACTAAAATATTTGCTGTGTGTTTATACGTTTTGTTTTTTAAATAACTACTAGAAAAATAAAGCACTAAGGTAAATATAGCTCCAGCGGTAGTGGCATGTCCAGAAGGAAATCTATAGTCTAATTCTAAAACTAAAGCATCGAGTGGTCTTGGTATTTGAAATATTATTTTCAATAAAAAAGTAGTGAGAAAAGAAATAGAGCTTGCTAAAAATACTATGGCTGCTTCTTTTTTATGTTTAAAGTAAAATAAAAAAATAATTAACATCAAAATAATGATTATGGTAGAAATAAAATTACCCAAAGTAGAAATAATAATAGCGAGCTCAAACATATTTATACCATGATAAAAATTAAAATAAAACCAAGCATTATTCTATATATACCAAAAGGTATGAAAGAATATTTTCGTATAAAAGGAATGGCAAAACGGACTACAAGCATCGCCGTGACAAATGCTGATACAAAACCTAAAGATAGATTTAAAAACATATTATAACTGTCAGTATTATTTAAAAAAAGTTTATAGCTTTTTAGAATACTATATCCGGTAGCGGCTATCATAGTGGGTACTGCCAAAAGAAAAGTATATTTTGCAAGTATTTCTCTGTCAAAGTTTTTATAGAGTCCATAAATAATAATAATACCGGAGCGAGAGACACCCGGCACCATAGCAATAGACTGCACCACTCCAAATATTGCTGAGTCTTTATAGGATATTTCTTTTTTTAGTATATTGCCTTCCATGGATTTTCTTTTTTTATATAATACCTCTACAAAAATAATAACAAAGCCACCAATAATAAGATTGATAGCCACCAGCATAGGTAGCTCAAGTAGTTTGTCTACATAATTTTTAAAAATAAGACCGAGCGCGATAGTCGGTAGCACACCTACAATAAGTAGCTTTATAGTTTCTTTTTTTATCAGATCTTTAAAATAATAAAACACCACAGCAAGTATAGCTCCAAGCTGCACAGAAATAGTAAATAGTTTTACATATGAGGAAGACAAATCGGCTCCAGAAAAATAATTATAAATAATAATGTGGCCAGTAGATGAGATAGGTAAAAACTCTGTAAAGCCTTCTATGATACCAAGTATGATTGAATGTAGCATATTATCTTATTCTCTGTGATATGGGTGATTATTTAATATACTAAGTGCTCTATAGACTTGCTCAAAAGTCAGTAGTGTAGCTAGCTCATGCGGAAAGACCATTTTAGAAAGCGAGAGTAGCTCATCGGCAAAGGTCAAATCCTCTTCCTCAAAACCATCAGCATCGCCTATTAAAAAGCTTATTTCACTATTATTATAATTTGTAATTTTTTCGATTTTTTCAGATAACTCTAGCGAGCTGATGTTTTTACCTTTTTCAGATAATATGAAAAAATATGAGCTTTTGTATTTTTCTCTTATTTCTTTTATAAAGCCGGGCTGCTTTTTATTTTTTATCTCAAGGAAATTTATTTCGGCAAAGCGATTTATTCTTTTTTTATACTCAGCTACTAATATTTTTATATTCTCATCTTTTAAATCAGAAATAAGAATAATGTTTATTTTCATGCAGTATTAGGCATTTGAAAGCTTTTTGTACAAAACCACATAAATAAAAGTAATAAATACATAGATCGGTATGAGTACCAGCTCAATGTAAGGAGGAAAAATAATTAGCAGTGGTACAGCAATAATACTTATCAATACTATAACGCCAGTAAGCCCTAGTAAATTCCATTTGATTCCTTCTGTCATTTTTGTACTAAGTGCAAAAGATTCTTTTATACTAAGGTTTTTGTCTATTACCAAATAAGATACAAACATATATCTAAGCATTAGGTATATGCCTGGTATTATAAATAATATTAGACCTATAAATATAATAAAAACATAGATTAGATTTGTTAAAAACCAAACAGAAATCTTTTTGATATCTATTTTATTTAATATATCTTTAAGTTTTGGCATACCACCGCTCACTGCAGAAAGATTCATTTTTGTAATATTATAGCTAAGAGCAATACCGATGGCCAGAGAAATTAAATTTAACCCAAATGAGATTGTACTGAAGTTTATTTTTTGAGTTATTGGATCTATCGGATTTACAAAGTCACTTGCATATCCAAACGCTAGACTTATTACTATAGAAATAAAAGATGCACCTGCAATTACCCAAAAGTGTTTTTTAGTTAATTCAAAAGCACTGTTTACCACTTCTTTTATGCTAAAACTATTTATCATATTTTATATTACTGTTATTTGTTATGATTAAATTATAGCACTAATAATGTTATAATAAAAGTAAATAAAGATAAATATGCAGAAGAATTTTACTAAAAGTTTTACACAAAGAGTGCTGGAAACTGTCAAAAATATAAAGATGGGCGAGGTGCTGAGCTATGGTGAGGTGGCGAGTAGGAGCGGCGCCTACGGCGCCGCTCGAGCTGTAGGCTCGATAATGTCCAAGAACGCAGACAAAGGTATACCCTGCCACCGAGTGGTGCGCGCAGATGGTAAAGTCGGCGAATACAATGGACTACAAAGTAGATCTGCTGGGGCAGATGCAAAAATAAAACTACTCAAAAAAGAAGGCGTGCGATTTAATAAGTCTGGTAAAGTTATTTTTAATTTATAAACACTAAATACTGAAATTGCCCTCTTCTTTTTTTACTTCTGGCTTTACTTCTACTATGTTTTCTTTTGTATATTTTTTAGGAACTATAAATACAGCAAGTATATAAAAGAAAGCAATAGGAAAGAATCCAGTAAAAATAAAAGTAAACAAAATAACAAGACGCAAAATAGTCGGATCTATATCAAAATACTCAGCCACACCACCACAAATACCAAAGATTATTTTATTGTCCGATCTGAATAATTCTTTTTTCATATACTCATATTATAGCAATAATATAAAAAACTTCAAAATATGCTAAAATAGCATAATATGAAAACAAAATTATCTGTTTACTGGTCTCGCCGTGACTTTCGCCTACATGACAATCCTGCCCTCTCTGCTGCTGCAAAATATTCCAAGGAAGAAAACTGTGAACTTTTACCTATTTTTATACTCGAAAACTATATGACTGAGGCCGATACAAAGTTTCAATTTGGATCTCCTTCTAGATATTTTTTATCTTGTGCACTACCTGAGTTTTCCAAAAACTTTAATAACTTTGCAATCGTAAAGGGCAAAGCAGCTGAGTCCCTGATAAATATCGCCAAAGATTTTGATATAAAAATATTTGTAAAT
>JAYWGA010000057.1:0-17654 GCA_043778525.1 bacterium | reverse complement strand
CCCGATTTAAAGCTTGAAAAGCTTCTGTCCTAACCATTAGACGATAGGGCCGATAAAAAATATAATAACATATTTTGCCTTAAAAAGCAAAATAACGCGCTATTATATAAATTATTCTGAGATTATTTTATAATACTTTTTCTTGCCGACGCGCAGTATTATATCTTTACCTGCCATCTTAGGATTATCTTGCTCCACCTCCTCCACTTTTTCTTCATTTAAATATACACCACCACCAGAGATAAGGTCTTTGGCTTTGCCCTTTGAGTCTACTATATTTGCGGCCAGCATCAGCTCTACTATATTTATTTTGTTTTCAGAAATTAGTACAGCCTCCACTTTTATTTCAGTAGCATTTTCTAAGCCGCCTTCTTCATATATTTTTACAGACTTTTGCTCTGCTTCTTTTGCAGCTTCTACGCCGTGTACTAGCTTGGTAGTTTCAAAGGCTAGATACTTTTGTAAAAGGCGAGTAGATCTATCAGCATTAAAACTCTCAAGCAGTGCAGCAAACTCTGGCTTTTGTATTGGGGTAAATATCTTAGTGTAGTCCTGCGCACTTTCGTCGTCGGTATTGAGCCAAAACTGATAAAAGTCAAAAGGGCTAGTCTTGGCTGCGTCTAGCCACACAGCACCGGCCTCACTCTTGCCAAATTTTATACCTGTAGATTTATTTATGATGAGGGGATTGGTCAGTACATTTGTCTCTATTCCTCTTTTTTTACGGATGAGATCTACACCAGCCAGGCAGTTGGTCCATTGATCTGAGCCGCAAAGCTGCAAGGTGCAGCCGTAAGTATCGTAGAGATGTAAAAAGTCATAACCCTGCAAAAGGGCATAAGAAAACTCTGTAAAAGAAATACCAGCGCCACCCTCACCGAGGCGACTAGCCACATACTCTGTCTTTATCATTTCGCCTACATTAAAATACTTTCCTATATCTCTAAGGAAACTAATCGCATCTATTTTTTGTGTCCAGTCGAGATTATTTACTAGTGTAAAGTCATAGGCTCCGTATATTTTTTGTATTTGTTTTTTAGCAGCTTCTACATTTGCCCCGATAGCCTCTACTGTTTGCATTGGTCTTTCTTTATCGCGGCCACCCGGGTCTCCTATGAGGCTAGTCGCACCGCCCGCGAGTATAATAGCCTTGTGACCATGGCGCAAAAAACAAAGATCTACTACCATAGAGGCTAGATTGCCTATGGTCTGCGAGTCGGCGGACGCGTCAAAGCCGTGGTAAATGGTGAGCTTATTTTCGTCTATATATTTTATATCTTTAAAAGTGGTCTGATGTATTAACCCTCTCCAAGCTAGCTCCTCGCTGAGTGTCATGCTATTGGTATTTGTATTTTCTTGCATATTTTTTAATTATTATTTCTTAGTTGACGTTTTATCAAAGGAATAACTCTTTCAGAATCTGTATTTTTAAAATAAGTTAGGGCAGTAAAGACGGTATTACTTCCTTGAAAAATTTCTGTAATAATTATAGGCTCACCCCCTTCGCTTTCTTCTTTAAAGCTAGACACAACAATCAAGTTTCCAGCATTTAAAATCGCCGGCGATTTAAATGAAATTTCAGTTTTGGTGGTGATAGGTATTATATTTTCTTTGCAAACAGAAAATGCTAGCGCACCAGCAGATGCATCTGCTAAAAAAGTAAGTATGCCACCGTGTACTAAAGATATGGACTCTTCTTGGTTTTCCAGAGTATGTCCCATGTGCTTGCCTTTCTCGGGCGATAGTCTGATCACTACTTTTTTTTCTGCTACTGAAAAAGTAAAATTTTCAGTAGTTATTCCTAGATTGCGATACATATCCATAGTACTATCTATGTATTTTTTTAGGGTTTCATTTGAGCTCTTAGCGTATTCATAAATTTCAATAAGATCTTTTGGCTCTTCAAATTTTTCTTTTTTTACTATAGCTGCTGCTTTTTCTGTATTACTCATACAAAAGATTATACCATTAAAGCTTTAAATTAAAAAAATAACCCAATTGTCCTAGAATAACAAAATGGTAAAATTGTGATATAATATATTTAAGATAGAAAATAAAAACAAACGAAAATATGGCAAAAAAAGAAAGTGTTTATGATGCGAGCTCAATAAAAGTACTAAAGGGCCTAGAGCCAGTGCGAAAGCGCCCTGGTATGTATATCGGATCTACGGGACCCGACGGACTGCATCATCTTATCTGGGAAATATTTGACAACTCTCGCGATGAAGCCATGGGTGGATTTGCTGATCGTATTGAGGTAGTCGTGATGCCGGATGACACGATACGCGTAGCTGATAATGGCCGTGGTATACCAGTCGGTATGCATCCAGAGGAGAAGGTTTCAGCGCTACAAATAGTCATGACTACGCTGCACGGTGGAGGAAAGTTTGATAATGGAGAAGAGGGTAGCTATAAAGTCTCAGGAGGTTTGCACGGTGTGGGAGCCTCGGTAGTAAATGCACTTTCTATATATTGTCGTGCAGAGGTGCATCGCGAGGGTAGTGTATTTGAGCAAGAGTACAGCATAGGACTAGTAAAGGGGCCGGTGAAAAAAATAGGCAAGTCAGATAAAAATGGTACTATCATCACTTTTAAGCCTGACGGCGAAATATTTAAAGAGGGTACAAAGTACGACTGGGATAGAGTGGTAAATCACCTTCGTCAGCAGGCCTACCTAGTAAAGGGTCTGATGATAAATATAATCGATGCACGCGAGATGGATATAAAGTCTTTGCAAAAAACTCTTGATGCAAACTATTGGCTTAAAGATGCAAATCTAGATATTCCTTCTTTTTCATTTTATTTTGAGGGCGGACTAAAGTCGCTAGTGTCGCATTATAACAGCTATCAAAAACCACTGCATAAAAATATATTTTATGTAGATAAACAGCATGAGAATGTGGGTGTGGAGATAGCTTTGCAATATGTAGACGATCTCAATACTAAGATAGTGCCATTTGCAAATAATATCTACACTGCCGAAGGTGGTACACATATCACGGGCTTTAAGACTGCACTCACTCGCCTTATAAATACTTATGCCAAGAAAAATGGCGCCATAAAAGAAAAAGACGAATCTTTTACTGGCGACGATGTACTCGAGGGCCTCACTGTATGTGTGTCCGTAAAGCTGGGTGAAATACAATTTGAGGGGCAAACAAAAGCAAAGCTAGGAAGTATGGAGGCGCAAGGTGCGGTAGCGACTGTTTTTGGTGAGGCCTTTGCGGCATTCCTAGAAGAAGATCCGGACGCAGCAAAAGCTATAATAGAAAAGTCCATGCTAGCGCTAAGGGCGCGTAAAGCTGCTAAAGCAGCGAAGGACTCGGTGCTACGAAAAGGCGTACTCGAAGGGTTTTCACTACCCGGAAAGCTAGCCGACTGTCAGACAAAGGACCCAGCCGAGAGTGAGATATTTGTGGTAGAGGGGGACTCAGCGGGAGGTAGTGCCAAGATGGGACGCGATAGAAAAACACAGGCCATACTACCGCTCCGTGGAAAGATACTAAACATAGAAAGAGCGAGACTAGACAAAGTACTAGCTAGCGAGCAAGTGCGCAATTTGGTCGTGGCACTCGGTACCGCTATAGGTGAGACATTTGATATATCAAAGCTGCGCTATCATAAAATAATCATAGCCACAGATGCCGATGTCGACGGGGCGCATATACGCACGCTACTTTTGACTGTGCTTTATAGATATTTTAAGCCGGTAATAGACGGCGGTTTTGTATATATCGCTCAGCCACCACTTTACAAGCTAAAGAAGGGCAAAGAAATACACTATGCCTATACCGATGATCAAAAAAATAAAATCATGGGCAAAGAAATATCTATGCTTGATACTATAGAAGTGGAGGGAGGTGAATCTGAAGAAATAGAGGAAGAGGAAAATGAAATAATAGAAGAAATCACAGGCACTAAAAAAGAAAAAGCTAAAAAAGGAGAAGTAAAAGAAGAGAGTACAAAGGTGGTAAAATGGACACAGCAAAGGTACAAAGGTCTGGGAGAAATGAATCCAGAAGAGCTCTGGGAAACCACAATGGATCCTAAAAACAGAGTGCTAAAGCAAGTGACTATAATGGACGCGCAGCTAGCCGACAGAGTATTTGATATGCTCATGGGTACCGATGTGCCAGCTCGCAAGAGTTTTATACAAACCAATGCAAAGTTTGCAAATTTGGATATTTAAAGGCTAATAATATATAGCTTGACAAAAGTATAGTAGTATGATATGCTTGTTAACAGTTGGATGCATTCCGCATCTGACAGAAATTTGAAAATTTAGGAGACTACAATGATTTTGATTAAAAATCTGATGACCGCAACTGCTATCGCAGCGATGTTGTCTGCCTCAGCCCCTGCTTTTGCAGGTGGCAAGGGTAATACCAACAACACAAACGTGGCGATCTCGGGGTCCGAGGCCAATGCCAATGCAAACAACGGCGGCGTGCATATCAGAGGTGCCGCTTCGGCACCTGGCCTAGCTGCCACTGGTCCTTGTGCTTATGGCGGGAGTTTCGGTGTGGTCGGCGCATCTGCCGGTCTCGCTATCCCTGGAAAGGATTGCATGGCCATTTGGAAAGCGAACAAGATTGACGAAGCCAAATGCAACGGTAAAGAAATTACGGCGATGCACTATCTCGGCTCTCAAAAGCTGAAAACTGTCCTTGAAGCGACTGGCCTTATGGTTTCTTCAAGCAAGGGCAAGGTTAAGTATAGCCGCCCCGCTGAATGCCACTGATCTCTGATCAGTGCACAGCCTTAAAGCTCTAATTAGAGCAAAGAGGCAACAAAGCCGCACCCCCAAAGGTGCGGCTTTTTTTTTGCATATTTTTATTCCTTATTTTTTTAATACTTGTTAAAAATTAATCTTTTGTGATATTATATAAACATATGACTACTCAGGAATTAAAAAAAATAGAAACACTAGTAAACTCAGCTACAAAAGCAGCCAAGACTGCAAAGACTGCGCTTTTTGAAATTGAGACCATGCTAAGTAAACATCAAATTGCTACCGGAAAATCTAGTAAGCATAAAAACGCAAAGGAACTTTTTTCAAAATTAGGTATTTCTTAAGTCTCTATGAAAGTTCTAGTTACTTCAAAAAGAATAGATTATTCTTATAGGATTATTTTTCAAATAAAAGGAGAAGAAGTACATTTATTGAATATAGGTAGTCACGATGAAGTGTATTAATTTATGCAAGAAAATAAAGACAAAAAAGATACCAAAGATAATTGGCTGCATCAGCTACAGTCTAAAAAATATCTGCAGGCATTATCTCCAAATAGAGCCGTGTACTTTTTAGGAGAGGTACCACAGGCTGGCTTTAGGATAAATTTTTTCTTTTTTAAAGTAGATTATTATGTCTGCGATACTCAGCCTGTGCCTCTATTTTGCCGCGGCCTGCGCATAGTAGTTTGGGACAAGAGAGAAGTGGAAAATAGTGAAGAGGCAGGAAATATAAAAATAAAGGATATGAAAATAAAAGGCTGGCTACAAGTAAAATGGCCTTTTAAACCTGGTCGCCCACATATAGCCTATCTTGATAATATACAAATAAAAAAAGAAAATTATTTTAAAAATTGGAGTAAAACCTTAAAATATTACAGACACAAATGGCTCAAAAATCTGGAAAATAAAAATATAGAAATAGTGGAAGTGGATATAAATACTTTTATAGAGTTTTATAAAAAAGCCAATATGAGCTTTTATTTAAAAAGATTTTTTACTAAGCAAATGCAAAATTTTAAAAAGGTTTATAAAGAGGATATGCATTTTTATTTGATAAAGGACTTACTAAAAGATGAGAAAGAAAATGTGATAGCCGGTACTTGTATTTTAGATGATAAAGAAATAGGTCAGGCTATATATATGTATGTTTTTACTTATAAAAGATCTGAGTATAAATATATTGGTGTGGGTATTATAGATTTTTGCGTACAGTATGCTATAAAGAATAATTTAAATATTTTAAATCTAACGGCAATATATACAAAAGGGCAGGATAAAACATGGCGAGGCTTTACGGAGTTTAAAATGCACTTTGATCCGAAAATTGCAAAATACAATGACACTTTTGTAAAATTTACTTTAAACTAATCTGCTTGCCGTCGCAGTACTCTTTTGCATATTTTAAAAAGTCCGTTTTTGATAAATTATAAATGCGTACTATTTGTTTTGAGTTTCGCATTAAAAAGGTGATTTGCAATGAGCCTGTGTCTTCTACTATTTTTATACTTACTTCTTTTATTTTTATATTTTTACGGATTATTATCCCAGGACTATAGCTAAAGTCTTTGTCTTTCTTTTTTAGTATATAAAGTATCTCCTCGGCGAGGTCTATGAGGCTAGTATGATCTCCGCGTACTTTTATTTTGGGCATATAGGATTATTGTAGCATATATAAACTACTTGACTTTATTCACATAAACATTTATAATACATACAGTCATCGAAATGGTTTCGATGATATAAAAAACTTGTATACGGGACAAAAAATGAGTAAAGTAAGCGAAGAAAGAAAAATTCGTGAGCAGGCTCGTCAAAGAAGACGGACTCTTGAAAATAGGGAAAGAAGGGCAGAAAGTGTTTTTATCCGAAGTGAAGTTGGTTGGGATGACAGTCACTTACTTTTTCTTGAAGAGGACGACTCTCTGCAAGAAGTTATTTGCAGTCAAGGTATACGCTTTGACTAATTAAAAAAAACGCGAGCAGTCGCGGGACTAGAGGAGGCGAGCGAAGCGAGCCTCCTTTTCATTTGTATTTTAATAAAATATTTGCTATAATATGTCAACATTTTGTTTTTTGCTTTAATTAAAAAATAATTTTAAATAATATAATATGGAAATAAGAAATATAGCGATAATAGCACACGTGGACCACGGCAAGACTACACTGACTGACGGACTTTTAAAACAATGCGGAGCAGCACTAGAAGGTGCGTCTATGGACTCAAATAGTATAGAAAAAGAACGAGGTATCACTATCTATGCAAAAAATACATCTCTAATGTACAAAGGTACAAAGGTAAATATAGTAGACACACCAGGTCACGCCGACTTTGGATCTGAGGTAGAGCGTGTACTTCGCTCTATCGACTCGGTACTGCTAGTCGTAGATGCCCAGGAAGGTCCAATGCCACAGACTAGATTTGTATTAAAGAAATCTCTTGAGCTCGGACTAAAGCCAATACTAGTCTTGAATAAAATAGACAAACCAGCCGCTGATGTAGTGCGCGCACATGATGAAGTGTTTGAGTTATTCCTTGAGCTCGGTGCAAATGACGAACAGCTAAACTTCACTACAGTGTACGCTATTGGTCGTGATGGTATAGCTATCAGAAGTATGGATGATGAAAAGAAAGACCTGACGCCATTACTAGATGTGATTTTAGAGCAGGTAAAAAGAGCCGATGAAAATGTAGATGGAGATTTTAAGGCCCAAGTGTTTAATCTAGCCTATGATAAATTCCTTGGACGTATGGCTATTTGCCGTGTGTACTCAGGCAAGATAAAAGATGGATCGAGTCTATTTTGTATGGCACAAGGTAAAAAAGAAACAGGTAAAATCACAAAAATGTTTTCATTTGAAGGTATACAGCGTAAGGAGGTAGAGGAGATTACTAGTGGCGATATAGTCATGATGTCAGGCTTCCCAAATATATTTATCGGAGACACTCTTTCAAATAATGACGCGACGGAGCTCATGCCTATGATACACATAGATGAGCCGACTATTAGTCTGGACTTCCTTGTAAACAACTCTCCTTTTGCCGGCAAGGAAGGTAAGATGGTGACAGGTCGCCAAATACGCGAGAGACTAGAGCGCGAGCTAGAAATAAACGTAGGTCTTAAAGTAGATTTTGCTGAGGATAAATTCCGAGTATATGGCCGTGGTGAGATGCATATCTCGGTACTGCTAGAAAATATGCGCCGTGAAGGCTATGAGGTGCAAGTGTCTATGCCAGAAGTAATCATAAAAACTGATGAGAATGGTAAAAAAACAGAGCCGTACGAAGAGGTGGTGATAGATACGCCAAGTGAATTCTCTGGTACCATAATAGAAAAACTAGGTATGAGAAAAGGTATGATGAAGGACATGAAAGAAAAAGATGGCCAGACTCGTATGATATTTGAAATGCCTACTCGCGGACTACTTGGCTTTCGTGGTGTATTTATGATAGATACAAAAGGTAATGGTATCTTATCTGCTCGTATGATAGGCTTCAATGAGCACTCTGGTGTGATAGAGCGCCGTGAAGTGGGCTCGATGGTATCTATGGAAACAGGCAAGGCACTCGGATACGCTCTTTGGAACTTGCAAGAGCGTGGCATCATCTACATAGGTCCAGGTACAGAAGTATATGAGGGTATGGTCCTAGGAAATGTGTCAAAGGGTAATGACTTGAGCGTAAACCCAACCAAAGGAAAAAACCTCACAAATGTGCGCTCTAGTGGAAATGATGAAGCTATAAACTTAGTCCCAGCTTGGGAGCTATCTATTGAGCGCGGTCTTGAGATTATGAGTGATGATGAATTCCTAGAAGTGACTCCAGTCTCTGTGAGACTTCGTAAAATATACCTTAATGACTCCGAGCGCAATAAAGCGATGAGAGCTAAATAGATAAAAATAAAATTTAGATTTACAAAAGATAAAGCCGCGACACCTTTCAGGTCTCGCGGCTTTTGATATTATCGCTCTATGTATTTAATTCTAAATCTTTTCGTGATTCTTCTTGTATTAGTTTTCGCTTATTTTTATTTGGAAATGAAAGCGAAATGTTTGAACCACGCAGCCCACCCCTTTCTGCAACTATTAAAAAAAATGTAAACAGAAGTGCAGGAATTCCAAATAGAAATAAAAATAGCAAGTAAATAATATCTACTTCGTAGTCACAGTAAGCAAAAAAAGGATTTTCTTTTTCAAGGCAATCGTTTTCGAGCATCACTACGACAAGGCCACAGCTAAAGTGGGCGATAAGCATAATAATTACAAGCATAGACATCTCTCTACTCCTTTTTGACCTAAAACAATCTTTAGGCCTCTAATTTATATATTATAATACTTTTATAAATATGTCAAGTGTATTATTTTTGTATAAATCCAAAAGTTTTGTATACTAAAAACATGAGAAAAATAAATGTAGCAATAAATGGTTTTGGTCGTATTGGTCGCGCTTTTGTACGTCAGGCTTTTGAAGATAATTATATCAATATAGTAGCCATAAATGATCTGGGTGATATGGAAAACCTTTCTTATCTTTTAAAGTACGACTCGGTATATAAAAAGGCAGGCTTTGAAATAGAAACAGACATAGAAAATAAAAAAATAATAGTGAGTGGTATAAATAAAATGGGAGAAAGCAAATATTTTGAAATAGCTTTTGTGTCAGAAAAAGATCCGGCAGCTTTGCCGTGGGGCGCTATGAATGTAGATGTGGTGGTAGAGTCTACTGGATTTTTTACAAAGTTTATCGATGCTGCTGCTCATATAAAAGCAGGTAGCAAAAGAGTGGTAATATCTGCACCAGCAAAAGATGCTCCAGCAGACGACACTCAGGCTACCATACTCATGGGGGTGAACGAAGAAAAATTTAAAAATGTAATAGTATCATCAAATGCCTCATGTACGACAAACGCAGCATCACCACTCATAGCTATACTCGACGAAAAAATAGGAGTGCAAAAGGCGCTACTTTCTACTACTCATGGATATACGGCATCGCAGGCACTGGTAGACGCTCCAAATAAAAAAGATTTTAGAGAAGGACGTGGTGCCGCTCAAAATATAGTACCAAGCTCTACTGGCGCGGCTATAGCTGTGACAAAAGCCTTTCCAAAACTAGAAGGGCTATTTGATGGAGTGTCTATGCGTGTACCAGTACCGGCAGGCTCTATAGTAGATATTACCTTTATAGCAGGGCGAGATACCAGTAAAGAAGAGGTGAATAATATTTTAAAAGAAGCAAGTACAGATAGACGCTGGAGTAATATTTTTACTATTACCGAAGAAGATTTAGTGTCTTCAGATATACTTGGTGAGCCGTATGCTTCCATTGCCGATCTGCAGTTTACCCGTGTGGTAGGCGGCAATCTAGTAAAGGTGCTAGCTTGGTATGACAATGAATACGGATACACTAGAAGTCTACTTGAGCATGTGAAAAAACTAGGGGAAAATTTTTAATAAATATTAAAAAGTTTTATTTGTACTGCGCTTTATATTGTCCGTTTGTGTCTAGCTCTAATTTGTTTTGTAGATTACCTGTTGCAGATCCATCTATCGGCAGCTGTCTTATGCGGCGTATTTCTTCGGCCGTTAGAGGGCGGTCTGTATTATAATAAACTTTTTTAGGAGCAGTATATTTTTTAATAGTTTTAGTAGCAACCACTACTTCTTCCTCAGGTGTACTAGTAGAGATAACTCCAAATTCTGGATCCTTACCACTATCTACTGTATTTCCACCGTTTTGATTTGTTAGATTTTCAAAAGAAAAATTCGAAGTTTCATTTGCTGCACCCGTGACGGACACATTTGCATCTGCTTCTTGTTTTTTGGTTATAGCGTCCAGTGCTTCTTTTTGAGCCAATGCTATTTCTGCCGCTTTTGCTTTTTGCCAAAGAGAATATCCCACAAGTAGCACAATGAGAAGACCTATCAGCACAGACATTAAAATCACTAGTTTTTGGGTTTTACCTACATTTTGATCCATATGTTTTATAGTGTATAATTATTTTATATGTTTGTCTACCTATCCACAGATCATGCAGGCTTTGAGCTCAAAAACCAAATAGCAGAATTTTTAAAAGGAGACTATAAAAACTTCGAAATAAAAGATTTTGGAGCTTTTAAATATGATGAAAATGATGATTATCCAGACTTTATTATTCCCTGCATTGATGACTTTACAAAAGATTTAGAAAAAAATAAAGCAAATAATAATAGCTTTGCTATAGTCATAGGTGGTAGCGGTACTGGTGAGGCCATTACAGCAAATAGATTTAAAGGAGTGCGAGCTGTGGTTGCCAATAGTGATAATTTAGAAATAATAAAACTTGGTCGAATGCATAATGACGCCAATGTGATTTCTTTTGGTGCTAGATTTGTAGATTTTGATTTTGCAAAGCAGGCTATCAAAATATTTTTAGAAACAAAATTTGAAGGTGGCAGACATCAGGAAAGGATAAATAAAATAGATAGTAATTTATAGAAAAATATGAAAATAATACCCGCAATACTAGTAAAAAAATACGAGGACCTAGAGAACAGGGCTTTGCAAATATCTACCTTTACCAAAAAAGCACAGATAGATATATGCGATGGTCAGTATGCAAAGTCCAAGACCTGGCCTTTTTATAAGCAAGAAAAGTCTGATTTTATAAATGAGTCAAATAAAAATGAAGACTTATTTCTGCCATCATGGGAGCTGGTCGACTTTGCTGCGGATATTATGTGTGAGGATAGTAGCGAGCTGGCTGAGATACTTTGTAGATATGGTTTTGTAGAAAATATTTTTCACTTTAGATCACTGCAAAATGAAGCAGAGGCTAAAAATATTTCTTTAAAAGACTTGATACAAAACATTGTAAATATCTGTGAAAAGTATGAGGTAAAGTTTTGCTTAGCATTAGATATAAATACAGATATAAACATTTTTAAAAATATTTTAAATGATTTTAAAAATAGTATATTTTATATACAAATAATGGGTATAGATAAAATAGGCTATCAAGGACAAAAGTTTGAAGAAAAAGTGCTCGATATTATTTCAGATTTCAAATCTGAGTTTCCTGATGTTAATATTTGCGTAGATGGTGGAGTTGGCTTTGAAACAGCCGCAGCCTGCGCCGATGCTGGAGCTGACATGCTGGTAGTGGGCTCGGCGCTAGGTCTTGATACCGATGATTATATTTTTAATTTCAAAGCTTTTAAAAATATAGATAAAGTTTAAGAGCGTATTTAAGTGTGATATAATTATCCTGAAACTCGCCATACCAGGTCCCCCCTGTATGGCGAGTTTCACTTTTATGGTATAATGATAAGGCTTTAAGATGTAAAATAATAGCCGGAGTGGCGGAATGGTAGACGCACTCGACTCAAAATCGAGCGTAGCAATATGTGTGGGTTCAAGTCCCACCTCCGGCACCAATAAAAAATAATTATTTAATATGAAATTATCTTACACAATAATGTATGTGACTGATGTAGCAAAAACTTTAGAGTTTTATAATGAAGCATTTGGTTTTGAAATAAAATTTATCACCCCTGAAAATGACTATGGAGAACTTACTACAGGAGACGTCACTCTATCTTTTGCAAATCATACACTTGCTAGTTCGAATTTTAAAAGTAAATATACACAATCCGATTTACAAAATTCCCCATTTGGAGTAGAGATAGGTATCACTACTGATGATGTAGAAAGTGCCGTAAAGCAGGCCATTGATTTTGGTGCTAGTTTATTTGAAGATGTAGCCACTAAACCTTGGGGACAAAAAGTGGCTTATGTGCGAGATATAAATGGATTTTTGGTGGAAATCTGTACACCCATAGCATAAAACAACAAAATGTCTCCAGAAATAAAAAATAAAATAATAGCAGTCTGTGAGGAAAAGATAAAAGCTAAGGACGATAATGTAGGGCTTTCTTTTTATGCTTTCTTTGAAAACAAAAATAATAATCCAGAGCTACTGATGAAAGTCGCTGAATGGTGGATAGTAGAAAATAAGTTTGACCATTTTGAAAAGGCGGAGAAGATAAAGAAAATAGTAGAGAAAATGATATAATGTATACATATGAAAAATTTAAAAATAATGTTAAACAAAGTTCCAGAAATTATCCTGTCATTTTGGATAATTAAAATACTTTGCACTACAGTCGGTGAGACTTTTGCAGACTATCTGAATGCGACACTTGGGTTTGGTTTAAATGGTACGACTGTCGTGATGGGTGCGCTTTTAATCATAGCTTTAATTTTTCAATTCAAATCATCAAAGTATATACCTAGTATTTACTGGCTAAGTGTAGTCTTGATTTCTGTATTTGGAACTTTGATTACAGATAATCTGATAGATAATTTAGGAGTATCTCTGATAACTATTACAGCAGTATTTTCAATAATCCTAGGAAGCATTTTCGCCTTTTGGTATAAAAGCGAAAACACTCTTTCTATACATTCTATAACAACTACAAGAAGAGAAGCTTTCTATTGGCTCACCATATTATTCACTTTTGCTTTGGGCACAGCTAGTGGAGACTTGCTCGCAGAAAAGTTTGCTCTTGGTTATTTACTTTCAGCTATTATATTTGCAGGTGGCATAGCTATTATTTATGTTCTCTATTCTAAATTTAAATTAAATGCAATTTTGGCTTTCTGGCTAGCATATATACTTACCAGACCTCTCGGGGCTTCTGTAGGTGACTATTTATCGCAGGCGACAGATGATGGAGGGCTTGGTCTTGGTACCACTGTCACAAGTCTAATGTTTTTAATTGCAATTTTAGGAATTGTTATTTATTTAACGAAGACAAAAGCAGATGAGATTTCTAAAAAATAAAATTAGTATAATATATGTAATCGTTATATTGCTTATAATACTTTCCACTGCAGTATATTTATTTAACAAAAAAGAAATGAAAAATATAACTGAATTAAATACCAAGACTAAAACTTTTATACAAAAAGAAAATACAGACATTAAAGAAGTAAGTGAAAATATTCAAAAAGACAATAGTCAAGAATTTGTTGAAAAAGTCTCAGGAGAAAGTGAGGCAAAAAGACTAGGGCAAGTTTTTCCTTGGTCAGATTTTACCCCGACTGGATTTTATGTTTTACCAAATGCAGATCTCGAAATAATTATAACTCAAATATCTGGAGCAAATACACCCACGCTGCTGATAGGCACTTATTCTAGATATCAGAAAAATGAAAATCCACAAGAGGTAAAACTAAAAATAGGAAATAATAAAATTAAGTCAAATAAATATGGCGGGCTTGTTTATGTTAGATTTAATACATCAAATAATCCAAATTCAAAAGTCAGTTTAGAATTTATAAATGGTTTTGAAAAATCTCCGACATACATACTAGGAAAAAGTACAAAAGAAGACTGGCAAAAACAGCTAAAAGAATATAAAGATGCGCCAGATGTGATGATGATAAGTAATAGGACCATGATGGTATTTTCGATGGCACACGCATTAAAATGGCAAGAAGAAAATCAGGATTATGTACTTAAAAGTGCTGATAAAATAATGGCTATAGAAGATAAAATCAGTGGTCTAGATGGTGGCAATGAAAGAGACAGACCAAATATACACAAAATACTAATAACAGAAACAAACATAAAACAAGGCTGGGGTTTTGCAAATTATTATCGTACATATTTTGTAAAAGAGGCTGCAGTGGGCGCTTTTACATCTAAAATAATAAGTGACGGCTGGGGTGCGTGGCATGAGCTAGGGCATATGCATCAGCAGGATGCATGGACATGGACTGCACTAGATGAAGTGACTGTAAATATATATTCACTGGCTGTCGAGCGCGCGCTTGGGATTTCTCCGAATAGGTTAGAGCGAGATAAAGTATATGATGATGTAGAAAAGTATCTGGGCTTATCAGATGACGAGCGAGATTTTAATGATGATGAGCAAGCTAGTGTGTGGGTGCGTCTCGCAATGTTTGAGGAGCTACGCCAAAAATTTGGTGATGAATTTTTTATAAAATTACACAAAGAAACCAGAAAAGAAAAGCCTCAATTAAACTCAGACGAAGAAAAGATAATTTATTTTAAAAATAAAGCAAATAAAATATCTGGCCAAAATTTAGATTTATTTTTTAAAAAATGGGGTTTATAAAAAAAATGATATAATAACAAAATATGAAAAAAATATTTTATGGATTAGTTTTTGTTTTATTGGCTAGCTTTATTTATCTTTTTATTACGACTCCATACGAAGAAGAAGTGGCGAATGACGAGCTCGCCCCTAGTGAGGTGTTTGTGTATGAGACCGAAGTAGAAAATAAAAATGAGTGTGTGAGTTTTGAAAAATACGACAGCAAAAGAAAAGTGTGTAGCTTTGAATGCGCCGATGAAAACGAATGTGCGGATTTAAATAGGCAAGCCCAAGATGAGTTTGCTTCTTGGGCTGATGAGCTAGAAAAAGAAGCGGCACCCGTGGCTGAGAAAAATATAAAAAATGACGATACTTCGGAAAAAGCAACCTATAAAGTTTTAAGTGGTGAAAAGATTACTTTTTTAAATGGTGACGATACTCAAGAATACAGAAAAATATGGGATGATATAAAAGATCTAAGTCCAGATAGTCTTTCTGACAAATACATAGAAGAGTTTCAGGTTTTTGATAATGAGTCAGACGACACGCTCGCCTTTGTAGATGATGCCGATGGCAATGGTAAATGGCGCATAGCTGTAAATCTTTCTAGTCACAAAAGCTCAAGTCTGCGTGAACAAAAGTCTACACTCATACATGAGCTGGCTCATATTATATCTTTAAATGGATCTCAGGTGTCAGATGATGATAAAAAATGTAATACATTAAAACTAGACGAAGGCTGTACAAAGAGTGATTCTTATATAAATACTTTTTATCAAGCTTTTTGGAAAAATATCAAAAATAAAGATAGTGTAAAATTTGATAAAAATAAATATGTGACAGACTATGCGACCACAAATGAAGTGGAAGACTTTGCAGAAAGCTTTACTTTCTTTGTACTAGAAAAAAACTTAGAAGATACAGAAAATACTCTAAGAGATCAAAAAATAAAATCTTTTTATAATTTTACAGAGCTGGTGGATATACGCTCCGATATGCGAAAGCAGCTTTCTAAGGATGTAATAAGAGCAAAAAAGGCTATAAGTTATAAATAGATTTGCATAGTTTAAGTATTTGTGTTATGATTTTTATAGCACAACGAAGTGCTTTTTGCAAAAACCTTGAAAGGAGATGCGATGCTGCTCTTGAATAAAATTATAGCCACAATCTTTATCTCGTTGCTGATATTGCCGCAAGCCGCTCTGGCTGAAGGGCATTCAGCGGCTGCGCGCATGCTTACGCTCGCGCGTTTGGAAAAGTCGGTGAATGAGGCCTGTGACAAATCTGCCTCGGCGAGCTGTGTCAAGCTGCAGATCTTGGTCAAGCAGCTTTATGTCGACCCAAAGGTGGCGACTGCTTCTGATCTCGCGATTTTGTCCGAAATGGCAAAGCTGGGTCAGGAAGTGGCAAAATCACGATCTGATCTTGCGACGGCGATCGAGCACACCCAGAAAATCTGGAATCATGTCGTAAAGGATCACGAGGGCAAGTGGGAACTGACATCCTAAAGGGTGTCAAAGATAGCGGGGATTGAGGCAAAAGCTTCAACCCCGCTATTTTATTTTTATTGTATACTGTAAAAGCTATGAACAAAAATCTAAAAAACATATTTTTAATAAATGAAGGGCAGATTTTAGATTTGTCCACTTGGGAGTTTTACAAAGATAAGGCAGATGTGGAAAAAGGTTATTTTTCAAAGTATTATAAAACAAATTTTGAAAATCAAGAGATATCTATCGGTGTATTTTACAAACTAAATAAAAAAGAAGAAATACATCATATTGCTTGGGGTATTAAAACTGAAAAGGATTGCTCTTATAATGCGACTGTAAAAGATAATTTGTATATTGAAAACATAATATCTGGATGTCCTTGTGATGAGCTAAAAGCTGTTAAAAAAAATATTTTTATAAAATATAAAAAATATTTACCGATTTTTATTTTTCTCACGCTTACAGTTTTGTTTGCATTTATTTTGCAGTTTTTATTTGGAGATACCATACACTCTCTACTCAATTTTTATATGGCTTCTTTCTTTCTGGTTTTTGGCTCACTTAAATTTGTAAATACTAAAAAATTCGCAATGTCTTTTAAAAAGTATGACCCGATAGCAAAAAGAATAGAAATATATGCAAAAATATACCCGTGTATTGAAATTATTTTAGGCTTGGCTTTCCTTTTTCAAATTCAGCTTTTTTTAGCTAGCATTTTAACTATTTTAATCTTACTCCCAACAACTTTTGGAATTATCCAGGCATTAAATAAAAAGCAAAATTTACAATGTGGATGTTTGGGTGGTTTTTTCAATGTTCCTATTTCTTGGATTACCGTTATTGAAAATCTGGTTATGATTTTTATGTCTCTCGCGATGTTGATATTATTTTATATATAATTTATACTCAAAACAAATATATAAACAAAATGCAAGACATACAAACAAATAGAAACAGTAGAAATACTGTACAAAAATCTCAAAGTGCTGGGGCATATTTTAAAGAACCTTCATCTCAGAGGCCTGATTATGGCTATAAAAAAAATAAAGATAACAATAAAAGTCAAAAATTTGTTTTGATGGGTTTTATATTTTCTGTATTGATTTTGTCTGGTATAGCTTTCTTGGCAAGTTTTGTTTTTGATGGGGCGACCATAACCATAAGACCTGTTAAAAAAGATTTGCAAGTAAATGAAACTTATATAATTTCCCCAGAAGAAAGGGCTGGTATTATAGAAATTAAAAAAATAACTTTGAATGATAATTTGTCTATGGCAAAAAACGCTACAAAGACTGTAAACAAAAAAGCAGAAGGTCAAATAACTGT
>JAYWGA010000056.1:0-5826 GCA_043778525.1 bacterium | reverse complement strand
GCGCCCGTAGGGCGCGGCTTTTGTTATTTAAAAACTAACCAACTATTTCTACGCCCATCGCTTTTGCTGACCCTGCTATTATTTTCATAGCTTGCTCTAGTGAGTGTGCATTCAAGTCTTCCATTTTTATTTCAGCTATTTTCTTTAGCTGCTCTTGGGTTATTTTTCCTACTTTTATTGATCTTGGTTTTGCAGACCCTTTAGCTAGGCCTATCTCTTTTTTAATAAGATCGGTAGTGAGTGGAGTTTTAGCCTGAAAGTCATAGCTTCTATCTTCAAATACTTGTATATAGACAGATACTTTTCCAGATTTACCAGCTGTAGCATCATTAAACTTTTTTACGAATTCAGCGATATTTATGCCGGCCTGTCCGAGAGCCGGACCCATTGGTGGCGCTGGTGTTGCTTTTCCAGCTTCCACTTTCATCTTTATATTCTTTGTGATTTTCTTGTCAGTTCTCATATTCTAGTATTTTACCTTATTTTAAGCTTTTTTGCAATAGTTTTATTTTTTGTATTTATATGGCTTTTACCTGTACAAAATCTATCTCCACCGGTGTCTCGCGACCAAACATATTTACCATTACTTTTAATTTACCACGCAAATTATCTATTGACTCTACCTTGCCCTCAAAATTTTTAAAAGGACCATCGGTCACCATTACAGGATCGGCTACTTTAATAGCAAATTCATGTACAGTTTTAGATTCACGCATTTTTGAAAATAGATATTCTATTTCGGCTGGGGTAAGTGGTACTGGCGTCGTACCTGCACCAACAAATCCCGTCACACGAGGAGTATTGCGCACTATATACCATGACTCATCATTTACTATCATATCTACTAGTACATATCCAGGATAGATAGTCTCCTCTACCTCTACTTTCTTAGCTCCTTTCACTTTTATTTTCTTTTCCATTGGCACTACCACATCAAAGATAAGCTCATCCATACCTTCTGTAGACTGTATGCGCTGTCTTAGATTTCGCACCACAGCATTTTCATACCCAGAATATGTATGTATTGCATACCATTTTCTGTCCGTGTGTGCATTTTGTTTTTTAATATCTGTCATAAAATTATTTTAGTTTAGATATACCACTTATCACTATTTCTCCAAAACCAAGATCTAGTCCCGCTAAATATAGTGCCATAACAGCTGAAAAAATAACTACAAAAACTGTAAATACAGTCACGACAGCTCTACTAGGAAAGGTCGTCTGTGACAGCTCGTATTTTATTTCACCAAAGAATTTTTTGATATTCATATTTTTATATAATAGCACAAAAGTGCTTTTGTTGCAAAACTATTCCCCTACTTCGCCATAGCCTTTACTAGACTCATATTTTGGATCTTTGGAGAAAATAATATCCACATCAGCTATGTTTGTTTTAATAGATTTTCCGTCTACTGAAAGAGCTTCAAATTTTACACCTCTGGTAAGTTTTGGTGACAGTCTTTTTTGATCTGGAGTTGGTATTATATTTACTTGTACAAATATTTCTTTTTTGATAGCTGTAGCCAGCTCAGAGTCTAGTGCTTTTATCTCACCTACTTTCCAAGATATTTCTCTTTTGCTTTTATTATAAGTCACGTCACCAGAATCACTTTTTATATATTCTACATACTCTGGAAGAATGATAGTGTAAAAGCCATTTTTAAAACCACTATATGTTTCTATGTCAGCAGATAAAGTGTAGGAGTTTTTTATACCTATTTTTGGTGGTACTGCACCTATGTTTTTGTATGGTCCAGAAAAATATAAAGTCTTTAAAGTGGCAACGGCATTGTCTTTAGGAAAAAGATTCACTAATTTTTTTATGGTTGCTGGACTATTTAATGTGTCAGATACATCTGCAGAAAAAATAGTATCTATTGATATTTTACGGCTTGAATTTATATTTGATTGCACCGTATCTTGTAATGTAATCTCAAAAGAAACTACACCACCAGGGGCTATTTCTTTTAATTCATTATTTGTTTCTGCAGTAGCTTTTATAATACCGCTACCTGCATCATACTGAGCACCAGTCACGCTTAAAGATTTTGGATTAAAAAGTCCACCCGAAAGCCTAGCTGTCAGTACTCCATTTTTTATTGTATCCTTACTTTTGTTTGTTATGCTAAGCTTTATTTTAGGTTTTTTATCTAAAAAATAAATACTATCTCCACTCTGCTTTTCACTTTCTACGCTTATTGAAAATGAATTATCTTTAAGAGAAATACTAATACTATTTTCTGAAAAAACATTTTTTAAGTCACCTTCACCAGTAGAGCCCACAGATGCTTTTAAGGCAAAGGAGTCTATCAGTTCTTTTTGATCTTCAAAAATAGTTTTTAATATTAAAACTTTTTCTTTTCCTTCTGTCAGCTCACCTATATTATAGAGATTTTTTGATATTGGATCTATGGAGGACTCCAATATTTTAATATTTTTAGGTAAGTCTAATTTTATAGACATGTTGGTAGATATATCCGACTGCCCTCTTACGTTTATTCTAAATTCACTTGTCTGACCTACAGAGACTATTTTTGGACCAGTGATATTTATTGTGGCCTCTGTTTTTTTGATTTCTATTTCTTGTTTTATATTTTTTTGGAAAACAGAATCACTACCCTCAACTTTATAGAAAATAGTAGTAGAAACTTCTTTGACACTACCTGCCGCCCCCTGTAAAGCTATATCTAAATTTTTAGAAAAATCTTGCCCTGATTTTATATTTCCTACAGATATTTGTAAGAGATTTGTTATATTTTCTGTTTGCTTATCTTTTATATCCACAGAAAAACCAACGGCCGAAAGGTCTATTTTGTTTTTATTTTGAATAAGAATTCTGCCGATTAAGTTTTGTCCAGAATTTGTAAAACTAGGCAAATCCATAGAAAGTTCTATTTCATTTTGTTTTACAGAAAGATTTCCAAAATAAACATTGTAAAAAGCGTAAGATAAAGAACTCAAAAATAAAGTTATTGAAAAGAATAGTACAAAGAAAATAGATGTTGAAAAAAACTTTTTTGATACCGGTTTTAAGATGTTTGACTCTTTTATTTTTGAAAAATTATCCGAGTCGACACCTTCTTTTTCCCAAGAAAACTTTTTAGTTTTTTCATTTTTATTTACCGATAAGTCGCTACGCATATCGTAAAAAGATTTGCGATTTCTACTGTATAGATTGCTCTCAACTTTATCTAAATAGCTTTCTTCATTTTCAAAATGTTCTGGATTCATAATTTTAGTATCAATGTAAAATTAGTATAGCATTAAATATTTTTTTAAAATTTAAAAAGGAATATTTTTGTGGATTACTTTTATAAAAATAAAAATATAAAAATTAAGCATTTGCACCTGCACTTATCTCGGCTATTTCCTGAGTAATACTGTCTTGACGCACTCTATTGTATTTTATTTTAAGAGTATGCAAAAGCTCGCCTGCACTTTCATTTGCTCTTTTCATAGCAAAGCTGCGCATCGAATATTCCGAAGCTCTAGACTCTAAAATGAATGAATACAGGATAATAGTAATTAATTTTGGTACCAAAGTCTCAAGCAAAATATTTGTATCTGGCTCAAAGGTAATGAGCTGCTTCACTTCTTTACTTTCATTTTCTTGCAATTTTTCTTCCAAAATTTTTACCGGATATATGCTCACAGTTTCATTTTGATATAGTCCGTTTTTTATAAAATTGGTATAGCTAGCAAAAATATTTATGTATTCCAAATCCAAAAACTGCTTCCTGATTTGTTTTTCTATTTTGAGTAGTTTTGTATAGCTTACTGTTTTTTCTATATCATGTATAGACAGATCTATTTGTAGACCTAGCCTCTTAGCTATTTTATCAGCAAACTTACCAAAACAAATAGCATTTTTTATATTTGGATTTTGCTCTATTAGCTTTTTAGTTTTTTTGTAGATATTAGAATTAAAGCTGCCACAAAGACCTTTATTGGATGCAAAAATAATCACAAGATCTTTATTTTCCACGCCTTCTTTATTTGTTTTATTTTTTATATTATTAAATAACGCAAATTCAGATTTGATTTCAGATTTTATACTTTCTACTAGATTTTTGGATTCTTTTATATAGCTAGATATTTTATTCATCTCTTCGCTAGACTTTTTCATTTTAGCAAAAGACACCATCTCCATAGTTTTGGTGATTTTTTTTATGCTTGTTATCGCTTTTATTTTTTGCTTTATGATTTTTGTTCCAGCCATATTTTTATTTCTACACTATTTTTTTCTACTTTGCAAAAGCTTTTAACACCTCTTTCATCTCTATTACTATTTCATCACTCCATTTGCCAGTATTTACTTTAGCAAATAGCTCACGGTATGAAGATGCAAAAAAAGTGTGCAAAGACTTTTCTGTTTCTTGTACATTTTTTACTTCTATATTTTTAAAGAAGCCTTCATTGAGAGCAAAGAATGAGATTGTCTGTAGGGCTACATCTAGCGGCTCGCCATTTTTTTGTTTTAATAGCTCTACCGATCTTTTGCCATGCTCTATAGTCTTTTTTGTATCTTCGTCTAGATCCGAATCAAACTGCGAAAAGCTCTCCAGCTCTCTAAACTGCGCCAGTGATAGCTTTATTTTACCGGCATTCTTTTTAATAGCACCGGTCTGAGCCGAGCCTCCCACGCGAGATACAGATAGACCCACATCTATCGCCGGGCGTATGCCTTTATAAAATAGTCCAGAGTCTAAGAATATTTGCCCATCGGTAATAGAAATTACATTTGTCGGTATATATGCCGAGACATCTCCTGCCTGGGTTTCTATTATCGGAAGTGCCGTGATAGAACCTCCGCCATTTTCTGCGTTCCTCCTGCAGGCTCTTTCTAGTAGACGCGAGTGCAGATAAAACACATCTCCTGGATAGGCTTCACGGCCAGGTGAGCGCTTTAGTAGTAGCGATAGCTCACGATATGCCACAGCATGCTTTGTGAGATCATCATACACCACTAGTACATCGCGGCCCATATCCATAAAGTACTCAGCTATGGCTGAGCCTGTGTAGGGAGCAAGGTAGGATGCGGCTGGCCCCTCGGATATACCCGCAAGCACCACTGTCGTATAGCTCATAGCGCCTTTTTCTTTTAGAGTTTCTACCACCTGAGCTATCTTTGACTCTTTTTGTCCTATGGCCACATACACACAAAGTATATCTTTTCCTTTTTGATTTATTATTGTATCTATTGCTATCGTTGTCTTACCTGTTTGCCTGTCACCTATGATGAGCTCGCGCTGACCACGCCCCACTGGTATCATACCGTCTATTGCCTTTACCCCAGTTTGCATTGGCACATTTACCGGCTCGCGCTGCATCACACCTGGTGCTATACGCTCTACTGGATAGCTTTTGCCTTTTGCTGTTTCCCCCTCACCATCGACTGCCACTCCCATAGCAGACACTACTCTACCGAGTATACTCTCACTCACGTTTATAGAAAGTAATGCTTCGCTACGCCTTACCTCATCACCCTCTTTTACAGTTTTAAAATTATCCAAGACCACAGCCCCGACAGCATCTTCTTCTAGGTTTAATACCAGCGCTTTTACTTTATCTTTTCCTATCAAGACTATTTCACTAGACATTACAGATTTTAAGCCTGATATCTTTGCTATACCGTCTTGTACCGATACTACAGAGCCAGTCTCTAAAGTCTCTGCACTCAAGTCCATATTTTTCAAATTGTTTTCTACTTGCTCTATTATTCTATTTATACTCATATTTTTTATTGCTGTATTACTTTATAAAGGCTTTTGCTATTGCATTATTTAAACTAGCGTCGACTATGCTGTTTTTGTATTTTATTATCAC
>JAYWGA010000055.1:0-18073 GCA_043778525.1 bacterium | reverse complement strand
TAAAATAAAAGGTGCAACAAATTATTCTGGTGGAGCTTTTGCAAGTCAGTCGCTACTTCAACTAGAGCATTTTACTGGAGGAGGATTTTCTGTGAGCTCATACGAAAATAGTGGCAATCCATTAGTTGATGGCTATGGTACATTTTTAAATTTCTCTTCCAATCTGACTAATCCACAATCTGATCTGCTCGGAAATTATATTTACTCAGATAGAGTTAGTGGAGATATAGGTATGGGTAGAACTGGCGGAGGCTTATTTAGCTTGTCCGGTGGTGGCGCAGAAATACAAGGAAATAATATTTTTATGAATGGGGCAGCTTTTGCAGCCAATGCCAACACTATAGCTTTTAGTCAATTTGCTAATACCAGAGACGACAGCGCCTCCACTACAGCTCTCAACTTTTTATATACAGATGCTAGTGGTCTTTTAAAGTCTGCCCCAGTGTCAATACTCGGTGGCGCTTCTAGCTCATGGTCTTTACTTGGCAATGCTGGTACAGATCCACTATTAAACTTCCTAGGCACTACCGACAATCAGCCTTTAATATTTAAAACTAACAATACACAAACAGGTAAAATAAGTGCTGACGGCACAGCTATAGCTTTTGGTATAAGTGCAGGTACTGGGGCATCTGTATTGGATACTATTTTCTTTGGTCCTGGTGCTGGTGCTGGTGCTAGCAATGCAACTAGAGGAATATTCTTTGGTCGAAATGCAGGAGGCCAGGCGACCAATGCTAATGACTCCAACTTCTTTGGCTTCTCAGCTGGAGAGTTTTCTGAGAATGCAAGGAATTCTAACTTCTTCGGTCTAAACTCTGGATTTGCAGCAACTAATGCAGCTGACTCAAACTTTTTTGGTTCAAGTGCTGGAGAAAGTGCAACAAATGCCTCTTCTTCAAACTTCTTTGGACCAAATGCTGGGTTTAATGCGCAAAATGCAGCCTTCTCAAACTTCTTTGGACCACAAGCTGGATACGGAGCGACAGATGCTAATAATTCTAACTTCTTTGGATTAGAAACTGGGCGAGATGCTTTCTTTGCAAACAATTCTAATTTCTATGGATCACAAGCAGGATATGGAGCGACAAATGCAGCTAATTCAAACTTTTTTGGCACTTCGGCTGGGCGTGACGCAGGCTCTGCCAATGATGCAAACTTCTTTGGACGAGATGCTGGTAATGGGGCAGCTACTGCACAATACGCAAATTTCTTTGGTTTTCAAGCTGGAATCAATGCGGTCAATGCTGCTAGTTCCAACTTCTTTGGTAATCAAGCTGGATTTAATGCAAGTAATGCTGGCAGTTCCAACTTCTTTGGCAACAGCGCAGGGTACTTAGCTACTCAGGCTTATTCCTCAAACTTTTTTGGACAATTTACTGGAGGATCAGCAACATTTGCAAATAACTCCAACTTCTTTGGTACTAGTGCAGGAGATACGGCGGTTAATGCAGCTAATTCAAACTTCTTTGGTAATCAAGCTGGGTTTGAATCTGCTAATGCCCTCAATTCCAACTTTTTTGGTGAGCGAGCTGGGTATAGATCTAGTTTCGCTGACAATTCAAACTTTTTTGGTAGTAATGCAGGTAATGGTGCTATCAATGCAAATAATTCAAATTTCTTTGGTAGAGACGCAGGTTTTAACGCTGCTAATGCCAACAACTCAAACTTCTTTGGTCTTCAAGCTGGGCAAGGAGCAAGCAACGCAGTCAGTTCAAACTTTTTTGGTTCTGCTGCTGGATTTGGTGCAACAGATGCCATTAACTCAAACTTTTTTGGTACAGGTGCTGGAAATATTGCGACTAATGCAGTTAACTCAAACTTTTTTGGTACAGGAGCAGGTAATAATGCTTCAAAGGCGGCCAACTCTATTTTTATTGGTACCTCAGCTGGTGATAATGACGTAGTGGATAATACACCTGGTAATGGAGATGGTACAAGTATTTTGATCGGTAGAAATACAAATACTGGAGGTAATTCTAACTCGATAGCCATTGGCGAGAATGCAGTGAACGATAGATCTAATCAATTTTTAGTAGGCCCTGCGTATTCTGAATTTTCATTTAGAGGTGTTAATTATACTTTCCCAGGTGCGCAAGCTAATCTAGCAGGGCAAGTGCTTACCAATGACGGTACAGGAGTATTAACTTGGGCAGCTGTAGCAGCTGGAAATAACTGGGCGCTCACAGGTAATGGGGGAACTAGTCCTCTTACTAATTTTATCGGAACCACAGATGCAAATAGACTCATCTTTAAAACAAATAATGTGAATAGAATGAATATAGAAGATAGTGGAGGCGTGAATGTGGGACCCCTCGCATTTGCAAATGCAGACTTACAAGTTTTTGGTGGAGTGAAAGCCTTTCCAACCACATTTAAACTTGCAAATAGTTTTACAGGTAATGCGGGTAATGCAGGATTTGATATTAAGCTAGATAATGTAAATGGCAACATAGACATGCGTCAGTACCAGGCACGTGATATTTCTTTCTCTACAAATAATGCTGTGAGAATGACACTACTTGCAAATGGAAATCTTGGTATTGGCACTGCCACTGCAGGCAATGCACTCACCATTGCCTCATCATCTGGTGCTGTATCAGGATTAAGATTAGCGATATCATCTTCTACTGCGGCACTACTCGTATCTCCTGCAAATAAATTATTAACAGTAGACGGAAACGGTGATGTGGTATTAGTAGATGGCTCAGCTATAAAGTCTTGTATGCCAGGTGGATCATCATCAAATACAAATGAATGTTTGGGCACTAATTCACTATTATTAAATAGTACAGGACTAGGCAATACAGCCATAGGGGATAGTACACTTAACCTTAACACCACAGGAAGTTTTAATACTGCAATAGGTAATCTAGCACTACTAACAAATACTACAGCTGATAACAATACGGCTCTCGGTTATAGGGCGCTACGTAGCAATACCACAGGCACTAGAAATAATGCTTTTGGGTCTGAGGCACTTCAGCTCAATACTACCGGTAATGATAATAATATTATTGGTTATAGGGCTATGTTTAATAATACTACGGGTATTGAAAATGTTGCCCTTGGAAATGTTGCGCTCAATGTTAATACTACAGGAAATTATAATAATGCTATTGGTAATGAGGCTCTAGCATTTAATACCACAGGCAGTCAAAATAGTGCGATAGGCTACAGAACTTTAAGATTTATCACGACCGGTAACAACAACACAGCATTAGGATATAGCACCGGCCTTGGTATTACAACAGGATCTAACAATACAATACTCGGAGCAAATGTATCAGGTCTCGCGGCAGCTCTTTCAAATAATATAATTATAGCTGATGGACAAGGTAATCAGAGGATAAATGTAAGCGCATTTGGTAATGTAGGTATCGGTACTAGCACTCCAGGTAACGCCCTCACCATCGCCTCATCTACTGGTGCCATCTCAGGACTCAGATTATCTATCTCGTCTTCTACTATTCCACTAGCAACATCTCCTTCAAATAAATTGCTAACAGTAGACGGTAATGGCGATGTGGTGCTAGTAGATGGTGGAAATATAAAAATTTGTGTACCAGGAGGAGTGCAGCCAACCACAAATGAATGTCTAGGTACAAACTCACTAATAGCAAATACTACCGGTGGAGGTAATACTGCGGTGGGTGACAATACACTATCCGCAAATACAATCGGCAGCTTTGGCACTGCTATAGGTAATCAGGCATTGCAATCAAATATTGGAGCGGACTATAACACTGCTATCGGCTTTCAATCACTACGCCTCAATACCACCGGCTTTCAAAACACTGCTATCGGCGCTCAGACCTTAGCTGCAAATACAACAGGTACTACCAATACCGCTATCGGCTTTAGATCACTATTTTTAAATACCACAGGTTTTGAGAATGTTGGTATTGGAAATGCTTCACTACTAAATAACACTATCGGAAGTTATAATAACGCAATCGGTAATGAGGCCTTACTTTCAAATACGACTGGTAGTGGAAATAATGCAATAGGCTACAGAGCCCTCACTCAAAACACAACAGGTAATGCTAACCTTGCAAATGGTGTAAGGGCATTACAGCTAAATACTACTGGTGGTTTTAATACAGCACTTGGTCATGATTCTATTGGAAATAATACTACTGGATCTAACAACACGGGCCTCGGCTACTTTACTCTAAATAACAATACTACAGGTATAAATAATACAGCACTAGGATACAACACAGGCCTCGGTATAGCTACAGGATCAAATAATACTATACTCGGAGCAAATGTACTGGGCCTTGCAGCCGGACTTTCAAACAATATCATTATCGCCGATGGCGCTGGAAATAGGAGGATAAATGTCGACGCACTGGGTAATATAGGTATTGGTACTACCACGCCTTCACAGAGACTTTCTATCTCTGGTAATCTGCGCCTTGACGGTGCCTTTATGCCGGGCAATCAGGCTGGGGTTATAGGTCAAGTGTTAACTTCACAGGGCATAGGGCTAGCTCCTATTTGGACTACATCTTCCTCTTCTCCAAATAACTCTTGGAACATTCTCGGCAATACTGGTACTGACCCACTTGTTAACTTTATAGGTACCACAGATGCTCAGGACCTAGTATTCAAAACAAATAATGCAGAAGTTGCAAGGTTTGGACAGCTTAACAACTTTGCTTTTGGTGTCGGGGCCGAAGCTGTAGGAAATAATATGAATGTAATGGGGGGAAGTGCTGGAAGTGGAGCAACTTCTGCTTTTGCCTCTAACTTCTTTGGTTCTGGTGCTGGAAGTGGGGCAACTTTTGTTAATGACTCAAACTTCTTTGGTAGCCAAGCAGGTATCAATGCAACAGCTGCGACATACTCTAATTTTTTTGGTAGTAATTCTGGAAATGGTGCGAACAATGCCTATAGATCAAACTTCTCAGGCTTGAATGTCGGAATTCGTGCGACCAATGCAAACAACTCAAACTTCTTTGGTGAGGAAGCAGGTTTTGAAGCAACAAATGCAAACAACTCAAACTTTGTTGGCTCGTTTGCTGGAAAAAATGCGACCAATGCAAACTTTTCAAACTTTATTGGTTTAAACACTGGAACTGCTGCGACTAATGCCAACAACTCAAACTTTTTTGGTACAGGTGCAGGCTTTGGTGCAACAAATGCAGCTAACTCAATATTCATTGGTGAAAACTCTGGAGTTGTTGACGCTGTTGATAATACTCTCGGTGGCACCAGTATACTGATAGGTAAAAATACAAATACTGGAGGCTTTTCAAACTCTATCGCCCTCGGAGCAAGCACTGTTAATACTGCAGCAAATCAATTTGTACTTGGTTCAGATGCATCAGCCCAGTCATCTATCAATTCTCTTTACTTGGGTAAAAATAGCACAAATGCATTTCCTCTGATCTATGCTAGCCTCTCTGGCGTAGGTATCGGTACTACTGCTCCTGCGGCTCAGCTCGATATACAAGGTACAGGACTTGGGGCAAGTATGATACTCGGTAACAGCGGTACCAATTTATCCCGTATAGAAATGCGTGGAGGTAGAGATGGGGGAGATTCGTCTAGTTTATATATGTACAATTCAGCAGGTACTCTATCTACACTTATTTCAGATGGTTCATTCAATAATTATTTTAATGTAGGCGTAGCTACTAACTTTGGTATCGGTACGGTTACACCAGCTGAAAAGCTCCAAGTAGTCGGTGACATAAGAGTAGGTACTGGAGGTAGTAATGGCTGTATACAAAACTTTGCAGGTACAGCTATAGCAGGAACGTGCTCCTCTGATGAAAACTTAAAGACAAATATATCAGACTTATCTACCAGTACGCTGGATAAATTTAGCAAGCTCCGATTCGTCACTTACAATTGGAATGATATAGCAGGGGACTTATACAAAAAAGATAAGAATGCTACCAATACTGGTGTACTCGCTCAGCAGGTACAAGAGCTATTCCCAGAGCTAGTGAGTGTAGATAGTAAAGGATATAAAGTAGTAGACCTGACTACACTATTTGTTTACAGTATGCAGGCTATTAGAGATCTAGCATTAAAGGTAGCTGACTTTGCAAATAAAATAATGACTAAAGAAATAATCACAGAAAAGCTATGTGTGGGTACAAAAGATGACAAAACATGTCTAAACAAAACTGAAATAGACGAAATAAAAAATAGACAAAATACTAATAGCGGTAATACTCCAGCACCAGTACAAGGACCAGTGCAGCCTGTCATACCTCCTGCAGATCCGATATCTCCAGCAAGTACCACAGAAGAGATAGTACCTCCAATAACTCCACCCGCATTACCAGCAAGTAGTACTCCAGAAATAATATAAAATTATTTTAAATTATTCTATATCTTCGAGCTGAGTGCAAGCAAGGCAAGTGAGCGCAGCCGGATTTGCTTCTAGTCTTTTTTCTTCTATTTGCTTATTACATTTTATGCAATTGCCATAGCTCCCTTTTTCTATTCTCTCCAACGCATCATTTACTTCTTTCATTCGCTCTTCTAGAGTAGAGAGTATGCCTTCATTAGTTTCTATTTCGTCTACCTTGTCGGCTATCATATCGGGCTCGGTCTCATCGGACTTTTCTGTATGCACTACCCAGTCGCCATCTATTTCGCTATTCATCACACCTATCATAGACATACCCTCCATTAGTCTTTCTTGCTCTTTTTGTAATGCGTCTTTTAGATGTAATATATTCATACTTTTTTACTATTATTTTTTATAGCTAAAGTATACAATATTAGTTTAATCTTTCATACACTTTTTCAAAAGTCTCTGTATTTGGGGCTATTATTATAGTATTTTTACCAGTAAAGCCGTACACCAGGACTATACCAGAGTCATCCGACAGCACTCTGAGCAAGTGATTATTTATACTAGCATCTTTAAATGAATAAACACCCTGCAAATCTCTAATATCAAAAAACTCTTTAAAGTCAGTATACATAGCTGACTCATATATTATCATTTCGCGGTATGCCACTGACACAGGTCCCACAGTAAAAGTGATAAAGTTTTCATTTGCATTTTGTCCTCCTATCGCCCCCACAACATAATCTTTTATAGATATGCGGCGCAGGCCATCTGGAGCATTTTGGGTCAAGGCAAAGAACGCATCTGACCCACTGAGATTAGACTGAGAAGACTCTAGTACAAGTGAAGATACTTGATTTATTTTTAGGTCTTTAGACTTTAAAATATCTATGATCTTTCTTTTTAATTCTAAATTATCATAATTTTTTGCTATATCTATTTTAGAAAATATATCTATTCTCATAAAACTATTGTCTACACTTTTTGTTTCTATATTTTGCTTTAGAGCTATGGAGTAGTTTGTGTTTTTAAAAAGTAAAAAAGAAGTATATAAAAAGAAAACACAGACAAATAGTAAGATTATGTTTTTAAAATATGAAATTAAAAAGCTAGGTGTATTTTGATTTTTAGATGTTTTTTCTGGCATCTTTTCTAGCGTTTTAGCTACGAATAAATCCATCGGTTTTTTATTCACCATAATCACCTCTGGCTTTATTTCTGGTTTTAGATTTTCCGAAATATTTATAGGTATGTTCAAACCTTTGTCATCGTCTTTATCTTTGTACACGGAAGAATCAATAGATTTTAGATCTATCTCTGTATAGCTTTCTGGCTTTTGACCTATATTGATTCCAAAATTACTTAGTGTTTTGTTTAAAAATTCATTCATAAAAATAATGCAAAGCTATATAAAAAATAGTATACATTATTTTGATATTTTGTGGTAAAATTTATTTATGAAAGATTTTGATTCTTGGAATGAGGAGAAGAAATATTTGGAAATTAAGAATCACGACACTCTATTTTTTCACGAAAGAGAAATTTGGTGGTGTTCAATAGGCCTTAATCTTGGTGATGAACAAGATGGAAAAAATGAATTATTTGAAAGACCAGTTTTGATAATTAAAAAATTTAACAATAGAGTTTGTTGGGTATTACCAATGACTACGAAACAAAAAGATGGAACCTATTATCATGAATTGAAACACGACGGTAAAGTATTTTCAGTGATTCTTTCACAAATACGATTGGTCAGTGTGAAAAGATTACGTCGTTTTGTTAGAAAAATCTCCCCCCATCAATTTGAGCTTATACAAGACAAGCTGATAAACTTTTTAAAGAAAAAATAATAAAACGAACGAAGCCCCCTTGCGGGGGCTTCTCGATTGGACTAATGTCCATTTGTGATTAAATCATATCAAATTCACTCAAGAAAGTCAAGTAAGGTTATAAATTATGGAGCCGCTTGTCAGATTCGAACTGACGACCTACGGTTTACAAAACCGTAGCTCTACCAACTGAGCTAAAGCGGCAACATGTAATATAATATCATAAAATTATTTAAACACAAAATTACCAAGCAAAAGGATTGAAAGCACCACGTACTTCAAAGTGTACATGCGGCCCTGTAGAGTTGCCACTATTTCCCATACTAGCTATGCGCTCACCACGTCCCACACTTTGACCTACACCGACATTTATAGCCGAGAGATGCGCGTATACTGTTTGTGTGCCATTTGGATGAGAGATTACTATATATTTGCCATAGCCGTAGTTGTATCCACTGTCTCGCGCCACTGTCACAGAGCCACCAGCTGCTGCATATATAGGAGTACCTATCGGGGCAGCAAGGTCTACTCCATTATGTCCATGCATTTTTTGAGATCTTATAGCTGTCGGAGCTGGATTTGCAAAGTAGCCATCTAGCCTTGGAAGGTTGGCATATCTTTCCCCATCACGCATTAGCTTACTTATAAACTGAACATCTGGTCCATCAGATTTTTTGCCTGACTTTGTAGTAGTTTTTATACTCTTTATAATTTTAGCTATAGTTTTTTTCTTTTCTTCTGGTTTTTTTATAGATTTTGCTCCCGGCAAAAATATATCCGAATCTATTTCTAGTGGCAGCTCCGAGATAAGGCCATTGTACAGAGAGATATCTTCGGCATTTAAATTAAAGGTAGTCGCTATGGATTTTATAGTGTCATTTTTTTTTACGGTGTAGAGCAGGCCCGATATTGACGGTATCTCTATTACATCTCCTTCATATACTTTATTGTCATCCAGCTTATTAAAAGTAGTGATGGTCTCTACCGAAACAGAAAAGTAAGAGGCGATGGATTGCAAGCTTTCATTTTTTTTTACAGTATATATCACCGACTCATCGTGGGCATGATTACTTGTTTCTTCTAGCTGAGTACCAGAGTCGAGGGCATTATCATTTCCAAGAGTGCCACTTAAAAAAGTTTTATTTTTATTATTTTTTTCAAAATCTATATCACCCAAAACTTCCATATTTTGTATATTTTCTACTTGTATTATTGTTTTGGAGGCGCTATCCGCATTAAAAATACTAAACAAGCTATTTAATGAAAAAGCTTGTGCTACAGGCATATTTAGCAAAAATAGAGCGATAAAGCTACTATAAAAGGCAGACTGTTTATATCTTTTGGACATAGAGTATCTTTTTATACTATCATAAATGAGTTTTTGGTCAATACTTTTTAAAATAAAAATATTGGCTAGTTATACACAAAAAATATAAAAATAAATAAAAAATCTCTCTGTACATAAATACAAAAACAGCATATACTAAAAATATAAATTTACTTTTAACTATTTTATGAAATTTTTTGCACCAGATAATTTACCAACACAAAAAAATATTATACCCTTTCCATCTGTAATACCAGAAAGAATACCTTTAACAGTTGAAGACCTAAGGAGTGCGGCACAAATAGCCTTAGAAAAGGCACAGGCAAAAAGAGTGGAAGGAGGTCTGGTAAACACAGAGAGTGTTGTACTACCTTATACTCCGGTTGGAAGATCTGATAGTTTAAGAGAAGTGCTAGATATGCAAATAAAAACTGATAATATTGCTGTAGAGCATAAAAAAGAGAGAGTTGCTTCAGTGTCAGATGCCTCTATATTAGAGGGTATAATGGAGCGCTTAGGAAAAGGAGACTCTCTTCCACCAGAAGTAAAACTCTTAAATCGAGCAGAAACTCTTAGAAGAGAGATTAAAAGAGTGGAGAACAACCCAAACTCAGCAGAACGCAGGAAAAATCTGAAAGATATGGAAAGTAGCTACAAAGGTGCAAATCTAGTAGGTGTAGATATAGCTGATATGCTAAAAAGAGCCTTGTCTTTAGAAGAAGCTACTATTTCGCAAAATATTTCAGATGTACTAAGAGAAGCGAGTACAAGAGTGGAGATACAAATACAAAATACTAAAGAGAAAATAGAAGAGCAATCTAATGCTATTGCTCAAATGGAAGAAGTTGACGGCGCTTTGGCTGATAAACTTTTTCAAGAATTAAAAGATGTGGAGGACAAAACTCCCCCAGAAACAATTGTGCTAGTCAGAGCTTTGCATGACATCAGACAAGAAACAGGAAGTAAAGGCTCTCTTTCCGCACTTGGAAACCTAAATACAAAAGCACCTTTTAATTTATTGAGTAAAGGTGGAATAGCTGCACTCATAAAAGCTTTGTCTACGAAAACAGAAAAGCGAGTACAAATAGAGACAGTACCAGAGACTGAAGCTGCAATTGAAATTGAGACTACTTTAGAAACTCCAAAATTTGAGGGTGTGCATATAGTAAAAGAAGGTGAAACTGAAGTAGAGATAACTTTAAGTGTATTTGGAAAAATGGGATTGAAAGAAACTGGAATATGGGGAGAGCTTGTGAGAAGGGCAGCAGCACAAGATCCAAATAATGTAAGGCCACTTGTTAAAAAAACAATACGAGAAGTATTTAGTGCAAATAACATTAAACTAGAAACGGGTAAGGAAATTTCAAATCAAGAACTGTACGATGCTTTCTCAAATTATTTAAATAATAATACACAATAAATATATGCAAGCAACAAACACAGTAGAAAACATAACTATAAATGATGAGCTGCGTACTCTTTTTGAAGAAATGGAGATAGGTGATTTCTCTGATGAGATGAAGGATTATGTGCTGAATGAGCTAGGTGAGCAAGTGATAGAGCGTGTGATGCTACAAATAATAAAAGATTTGCCCGAGGCAAAAGTGACTGCCTTTTTAGAGTTTATAGAAAAAGGAGCCTCTCAAGACTCTTTGTACATTTACCTTACATCTATTTATCCAGCAGCGGAAGATCTGATAAGTGCTACAGCAAAAGAAATATTGGAGGAATTTAAATCTGGAATGGATAAGTAATGTATGTTAAATGAAAAGCAAATAGAAGCGGTAAAACATACCGAGGGACCACTTTTAATACTGGCGGGAGCCGGAGCAGGCAAAACAAAAACTATGGTGGAGCGCATAGTGCATATAATAAAACAAGGCACTGAGCCTGAAAGGGTACTGGCTGTCACTTTTACAAATAAAGCAGCCAAGGAAATGCGTGTGCGCATAATAAATCGACTGCGAGAAAAAAATCTTTTGCAGTCTGAAAATATGTTTAGTAGGCTGGGACTTCCAATGGTAAAAACTTTTCACTCATTAGGTATGTACATTTTACAAGAAGAGTACATAGCAGCTGGCGTGACAAAGCGCCTGACCATATACGATGAAGGTGATGCAGTGAATACTATCAGGGACATCTGCGAAGAAATGGATATAGATACAAAAATGCATGAGCCTCGCAAAATAAAAGGCAGTATTTCGCGTATGAAAGGCGACATGGTAGAGATAGAGGATTTTGCAAAGTCGGCTTTTTCACCTTTTCAAAAAGTAGTGGCAAGAGTATGGGTAAACTATAATCAAAAACTAAATGAAAAAAAAGCAGTGGACTTTGATGATCTTCTTTCAAAAACTGTAAAGCTATTAGAAACAAATAGTGCAGTGCGAGAAAAGTATCAAAACCTTTGGAGCTATATACACGTGGACGAATATCAAGACACAAACACCTCGCAATACAAACTCACTAAAATACTTTCAGAAAAAAAACAAAATATCTGCGTGGTAGGAGATATAGACCAAAATATATATTCTTGGCGTGGGGCAAACTTGCGTAATCTACTTAAATTTGAAGAAGATTTTCCAAATGCAGTAATGCTAAAGCTGGAGCAAAACTACCGAAGCACCAAAAATATAATAAAAGCCGCCAACGAAATAATACAAATAAATACAGTACGCAAAGACAAAAATCTTTTTACAGAAAATGAAGAAGGAGATCTCATCACTGTGAGTGAGACCTATAGTGACAAAAATGAAGCGCAGTATATAGCAGCAGAAATAAGAAAGCTGGTAGAAAAGGGGGAGGAAGGGCAAAACATAGCAATACTTTATAGAAATAACTTTCAGTCACGCATCTTAGAGCAGGCAATGCTTGCTGCAGATATTCCATATCATCTTTTAGGTGTTAGATTTTTTGATAGAAAAGAAGTAAAAGATTTGCTTTCATATCTTAGACTTTCCGAAAATAAAGACAGTACCGAAGATCTTAAAAGAGCGTTATCTTTCCCCACTCGCGGCTTTGGTAAAGTGGCGATGACTAAAATACTGACAAAGCAAGAGGCAACCCTAGCTAAATCTCAAAAGGATAAACTGGATGACTTTTGGAGACTTATAGAAAATATAAATAAAGCAAAAGAAACATATTCTTTGAGCGAGATTTTGATAAAGATACTAAAAGACAGCGGCATAGAAGACACATTAAAATCTGGAGGCGAGGAAGAGTTTGAGAGACTAGCAAATATATACGAGCTCATCACACTATCTCACGAATATGATGAAGTGGAAATAGAAGAGGCTCTAAGTAGATTTTTAGAGGAGTCTTCACTAGTCTCAGACCAAGATACAGATACTACAGAGGCCAGCAAAGTGAAGATGATGACCATACACGCCTCAAAAGGTTTGGAGTTTAAATACGTTTTTGTGGTAGGGCTAGAGGAGGGTCTTTTTCCGAGTGACAAAAAAGCTTTTTCAAAAGTATCTAAAGAAGAAGAGGAGGAGGAGAGGAGACTTTTCTACGTGGCCCTGACTCGCGCCGAAAAGAAACTATACTTGACACATGCTCGTGAGCGCATGGTCTTTGGCAAAAAGCAGTATCAGCTGCGCTCACAATTTATAGACGATATACCAGCAGATCTATACGAAGAAGTCTTTCAAAAAAGCTTTCAAAATAATAGTGATGACGAATATGAAAAAATTGTGGTATATTTGTAATATATGCAAAACAGTAGCAGTGGAAATAATGCGAATAAAGGTTTGGCTAAAATAGCTCAGCAAAGAATGATGCGCGGAAATATGGCTGACGCAAATCTGATAAATAATTTTGGCAGTACCGGAGTAGGTGCTGGAAGGCAGGCATTAAACGCAGCCATAAGAGGAAATGATACTAGTAAAAATACTATAAATAATTCAGATATAAACAAGACACAAACTACTGGAAAAAATATTGTAAATACTGATTTTAAAAAAAGTGAAGAAAAAACTACTACTGGAAAAAGTGTCTTGGGTGCACTAGGTCTATAAAAGTAATAAAATCTTTTTAAAAATATGTACGAAAAATATTTAAAACCAAAAAAATCTCTAGGGCAAAACTTTTTGCGCAGCCAAAAAGCGATAGATGAGATAGTCTCCGCTGTAAAAGGTGACTATGAAATAATAGAAATAGGTGGGGGTGAGGGGGTTGTCACGAGAGCCTTGCTAGATAAGGGTCATACTGTGCGTGTCATAGAGCTAGACGAAAGGGCAGTAGCTAAAATGAGTGGAGATCTTAAGGATTTCATAAACTCAGGCAAGTTGGAAATATTAAATCAAGATGTACTGGAAAGTGACTTTAATAAAATAGTTAAAACCCAAAAATATATAGTAGTTGGAAATATTCCATACTATATTACAGGTCTTATTTTTAGGCATATATTTGAGCAAGAGATATTACCAAGCCAAGCCATACTCATGGTGCAAAAAGAAGTAGCAGAGCGAGTGGTAGCAAAAAACAGTAAAGAAAGTATAATTTCTTTGTCTGTAAAATTTTATGGACATCCCAAAATGATAAGCATAGTAAGGGCAGAAAGCTTTTTGCCACCACCAAAAGTAGACTCGGCTATCATAAGCATAGAAGATATAATTGAGAAAACTGAAAGCACAAAAGATCTAGAAATTAAATTTTTCATTTTAATAAAAGCCGCCTTTAAACATCCTCGAAAATATGCACTCAATAATATTAAAAAATACTTAATAGAAGATAGTAAAAACAAAACACTGCTAGAGAGTGCAGTGTCTTATTTGGATGAAAAAGTGAGGGCAGAGGATGTGAGTTTAGATACTTGGCTAAAGATTATAAAAAGTTTATAAAAGATTTATAAAAATTATATACCACAGCCTCTGATCACAGGTGGTGGTGGAAAGCTGCCTATTACCAGCGCTCCTGTTGTATTGCTTTGCGGATTCACACAACATTGTCCATTATATGGTATGCCTACTCTGCAATAAGCAGGTCCAAAAGTAGGGTCGACTTTCGGCACCAGTGCGCTACCACATACATTTCCTGGACCAGCTGGTATCATCACGGGAAAGCCTGTGACGAAGCAGCTAGGCTGTACTGTAGGGTTTAGCTCATTAAAGTAATATCCTGCTACACCATTGCCTCCGGTAGGTAAAAACTGTATAGTTCTTCTTTTTGGATTACAAGCACAGCCAGAAGGTAGTAATGCCTTACCTCCAAAAGTAGATCCACCGTCTCCCAATTGAGATCCTCCGCTACCAAAAAGTCCAAGATCCTTTAAAAGTTTTATTCCTAAAAATCCATTCATAAGTATGTCTATAGGACTCATAGAGCTACCCCCCCCAGATCCGCCACTACTACCTCCATTATCAAATCCATCACTGCCTCCTGTGCTAGGAGTAGTAGGTACGGGCGTGGTTTTACTTAAGACTAAAATATTTAAAATATTAGATGCAGTATTTTCATTGCCAGCTTTATCTTGTACTTTAAAAGCAGGAAACTGTACTGTAGCAGTGTAAGGACCTGTCTCTGTGGTGGTGACGAGTGCGCTGTAGTTTTTATTATCTATTTTTTTAAGATCTGACAGTTTTATCTTTCCTGTGATGATAAAGTCAGTTAGCTTTGGCTCAGTAATATCTTCTAGTCCTTGTATATTAAGTCTGTACACATCTCCTACCTTTAGATAAAAAGGAGTGCTAAGCACTATACCAGGAGGTACTATATCTGGCCCAGCGGGTATAGGTGACACTACGGTAGAGACTTCATTCGAGGCGTACTGGCTTTTATTTCCAGCTAGATCTTCTATAGCATCTGCTTCCATTTGGATTTTTACTGTATGGGAAATAAGCTTTGTAGGTGTGACTAGTATCTTATACACTTGAGGACTTTCTTTTCTTATATCAGAAAGGGTGGCTTCTCCATCGACTATAAAAGAAGATGCACTAGGAGTTTTTATAGCTTCACTACCATATACAAATACTCTATATGACTCGCCTACATTTGCAGACACCGGTGCAGTGATATTTACGCTCGGTGCTATCTTGTCATTATTTGTATTTACAGGATTTGTAGCCCCATCAAAAGGTTCTGCCCCAGGAACACCTTTAAAATAAGGTCCTTGGCATACATTATTTAGTACAGATCTCGTCACAGGTCCCACTTTGCCATTTGCCAGCCCTATATACTCTATAAAAAGAGCTTGAAATCTTTTTACACTTTCGCGTGTAGCCGTCTGAAAATTGGCTGTCTCTCTACCTGAGCCTCCTATATTTCCAGTTAAAGCTATGCGTGTACGATAGTCTGTGTTTAGTATTTCTTGTAGCAGTCTCACATCTGCACCCACACTACCTTGTATTAAATCTCTACTAAATGTAAAGTCAGGGCATTTTAATTTAGTTTCAGTTTGAGCAAAAGCACTATTTATAGAAGTAAAAACTGTAAGAAAAAATAGACTAAAAATAAATTTAAAATTGTTTATCATAATAAAATTTAGTATAACATGTTAGTATATTTTGCAATACTTTTTAAAATAATATACACTTATATTTATATGCAAAATAAACACTTTAATCTTATTTTTAAAAAACTTTTTATACTTGGTTTCACTTTTAGCTTTCTCGGGTCGAGCTCATCTTTTGCACAAAATCTAAAGATAAACAATCAAGCAAATTTTTGCCCTTATACTTTTACTCAAAATCTATATCTTGGAAATACTAGTAATGATGTTTTGATTTTACAAAAAATATTAAATTCTGATAGTAGGACTTTAATAGCCACCACTGGAGTAGCAGCACCAGGAAATGAGACCAACTACTTAGGTAGCAGCACAAAAGAAGCTGTTAAGAAATTCCAAGCTCTTTTTATCGAATATATTGGCGTTGCCAATGGAGTCTTTGGCCCAAAGACCAGAACAGTAATGAATGCTGTGTGTAATAGCGAAAAATTTACAAATCCAAACAATACAAATACTGGAAATATTTATAGTCCAGTCAGTACGCCAAATACTCCAAATGTAATAGTCTCAAGTAGTACAGACAAACTAGCGCCAAGTATTTTTATACGAAGCAATAATACTAGTGTAAATATTGGAAACAGCATAAGATTTATTGTCACAGCTTCTGAGCCTATACAAAAGTTTGATGCTGCTAGTGTGATAATAGAAGGAGGGGAAATAGGAGAAATAAGAAAACTAGGACCAAGTGAGTACAATGTACTAGTGTCTCCAAAAGAAAATGCAAAAATAATAGTACTGCAGATAGAAGCAGACAGAGTATCTGATCTAGCTGGCAACCTAAATGAAAGTGCCTCAAATGAAATACGAATATCTGTAATAAAGCCTATAGCAGTAGTAGCCACAAGCACTACAGTAGCGGTAGCCACTTCTTCTATACCATTTGATTTTCAAAGTATCATAGATCGTATAATATCCGGAGTAGCTACTAGCACGACAAAGCCTGTGACAAAGTGTAGAAATGACGCAACGAATCCACCAGACTGTGATAGCTTTAGAGACAATTACAATGATTATAATAATAATGGAGGACAAAACTCTGGAGGGGGACTTAGTGGTATCTTGAGTAGTCTATTTGGTAAAAATAATAATCAAAGCAAAAATCCTTATTTAGGTGGTGGTCAGTTTCCAAATCAAAACAATAATAATCAGTTTCCTACAGGCAACAATGGTGGCAGCTACACGAATCCACCAAGTCCGTCTCCATCAAATCCAAGCCCAATACCAAATGAATGTATTTCAAATCCGTCACTACCACAATGTGGAGTAGTGTCTCCATCAAATCCAAGCAGTACAGGAGAGACAAAAGATACCATGCCAAAAAGTGGTGTAGTAATAAATAAAATAGCCTGCGTAAAAATAGAAACAAATAATAATTCTTTTATAAACTGCGATAGCAAAACTACAGTGTACAAATTAAAAGAACAAGATACTGGAAAAGAATATGTATTTATTTATAGAGGTACATCCAAAACTATAGATGAGAAAAATACAAGCCAGCTAAAGACTATCACGGAACTAAAGGCAGGCTATAGATTTTTGGTAGGACGAGAGAGTGGTATAAATCTATTTAAAAAACTAGATGGTCACAAAATTTGTGCCAGCTATACCGACAGTAGCTTTAGTGCTCCAAAATGTGTAGAGGCAAATGAGGCTAAAGGTAAAAGTATTTACCAGTTTGCTTCAGAGTCGACAGCAAGCATACAAACTACAGAGACTGCAGCCGCACGCGATGCAGCAGGTACTTATTTTCCACCAGAGGCAAGTCCAGCCCTGCGTGATGCTACTGGATCTTACTTTCCACCAGAACTAAGTCAAAATACCGAAGACAGAAAATACTGCAATGTAGGCTATACGCTGGTATATGTAAACGATGGAGTTTTTTCAGATACAGGCACTGTGTGTCAAAAAATAGGCAGCACTGAAATACAAAGTCCGAGAACACCGCCAAATCCAACTGTAAGTACAATTAGAAGACAATCCTCTACAGAGTGTACCTCAAAAGAAATCACTGAAAGTATTACAACAGTCAATTCGAGTGGAGCAAAAAACTACATATGTGCTAAAACTACTCAATCTTGCCCATTACCGTGGAC
>JAYWGA010000054.1:0-2291 GCA_043778525.1 bacterium | reverse complement strand
AAGATATGGAGTGGAGAAAGGTATTTGTAGTGCATTTATTTATATCATTTTTAGTGTCACTCATAGCTGTGCTACAGGTGGTGATGGGTAAAATAGCCGTGGCCACTGGGTCTACATTTATAGCGTCACTACCGATACTAAATCTCTGTGCCGCAAACCCATACTGCCGTACAGACTCCACCCTCGGCAACTCCATCTACCTCGGTATATACGCCGCGCTTTCGGCTTGGATAGTGGCTTATGTCGCTATAAAGTACAAGAGTAGTAAAAACTTTTTACTTTGGACGGTGGTTATTTTAAATATTATCGCACTTTACTTTTCGGGTACACGCGGATCTATGCTTGGTTTTGTATTTGGACTATTTATATTTGGTGCTACTTATTTATTTATAAAAGGCAGTAAAAAACAAATAACAATATTTTTGATTTCGTCTACTCTTTTTGTAGTTTTGTTTGCTGGTACTGTAGTGCAAACAAAAAGAATGGGCATAATAAAAAATATACCAGTACTTTCAAAATTTGAGTCGACCAATAGTATTTTTGCGAGACTGAATGTATGGAAAATAGCAGTAGAAACGTACAAACAAAACCCAGTACTAGGTATAGGTCAAGAAAACTTTATACATGGCTTTAATAAAAATTATAATCCAGCTATGTATGGTCAAGAGACTTATTTTGATCATCCCCACAACACTTATCTAGGCTGGCTGACTATGGGAGGGCTCTTAGGTTTTATGTCTTATATGTTATTTATCTGTATGGCTATTTTTGGAGTGTTTAGATCTTACAAAAAAGAAGAAAAGCATGATGCACTAGGCATGGCTATAGCTTTTGGTGCTTTTGCCACCTACTTTTTCCACATATTCTTTGTCTTTGATAATCTTATCAGTATATTAGCATTTGTATTTTTGGCGGTGTATTTTGGACGCAATTTTGCTTTCGGATCTCTTGTATTTCCATCTGTTGTAAAGGGTAAAGAAAAATTATTAACTTATAGCTTATTTGCCTTATTTGTAATTGTAATTTATGGATCTTGGTGGAGGCCTGCTTACGCAAATCTATTGACCATAAAAGCATTGTCTACCCAAGATAGTAATCCCATAAAAATGCTAGGAAGTATCTCCAATAGTTTTGAAAGAGCTATAAGCTTAAATACCTTTGGATCATACGAAATATCTGAGCTATATTTGCAAAAAGGCTTAGAGTATAAAGGGGCATTGCCTCAAGTGCAAGACGAAAATCTTAAAAATATTATAAATAGCATAGCCGATAAATCCCTGGCAAACTTTAATAAAGAAGTGATAGCAAGGCCTTTTGACCATAGGTCACGCTTTATGCTCGGGCTTTATTATACTCAGCTAGCGGATTATCCAAATGCTGAAAAAACTTTGACAGAGGCGCTGAATCTGGCCCCAAACAAGCAAGTAGCACTGCTTGCACTCGCTCGCGTATATTTACTTCAAGGTAAAACAGATCCAGCCATAGCACTTTTTCAAAAGGCAATAGAAATTACTCCAAAAGATAATATAAACTATAATGAATTGCGCATACAGCTAGTACAGACTATGATGTTGTCGGGAAAAGATAAAGAATCTCTACAAATAATACAAGATATGCTACCAGTTTCGACTGCTGCTGATTTTGAAAAGCTGGTATATCAAATGGGACAAGTGCTAGAGCTACGTAAAGATCTTAAAGGTCTCATCACACTTTTGCGTGATGCCACAAATCTAAATCCTCAAAATGCAAACTTTTATCTATGGCTAGCACAAGCTCTCGCCATATCTGGTGACTATAGAGGAGCTTCTTTTGAAATAAATAAGCTGACTTCTGTATACCCGCAGGTGGTAAATTCCTTTAATCAAAAGCTACTAGAAGCCAGCAAGCAAAAAGTGGCTGCAGAAGAAGTGAAAGTGATGAGCACTAGTACTGCCACCGCTACAAAAAAGAAATAATTTTTAGCTCCACACTTCAGTTTGCTATAAAAAGCGCTTTGTGCTAAAATATTAAGCATTATGTCACAGAATCATCTTATAAAGCTAGCCTGCAGCAAGTGTAAAGAAACAAACTACTATTCTACCAGAAATAAAAAGCAAGTAGAAAAGAAAGTAGAGCTTATGAAGTTTTGCAATAGCGCAAAATGTATGAATAAAGTTTTGCACAAAGAATCTAAGAAGTAATTTCAATTCAATTTTATGGTAAATAAAGAAAAAGATGTAATATTCTCACTTTTAAAAAACATAAAATACGGTAAGATAAATATATACTTTTCGCAAAAAGACACACCTAGT
>JAYWGA010000053.1:0-6052 GCA_043778525.1 bacterium | reverse complement strand
GTAGTAGACATCACCACTCTCAGCTGGTATATCATGGCCAGTGTAAAAGAGCTGATAAAGAAAGTGGCTGACATGGCAAATGAGGTGGTGACGAGGACTCTGAAGACACAGGTACTATGTCTAGTGGATAGTGGTGGTGAGACTTGTATAAATAAAAATCAATTAGACAATGTACTAAGAGGGCCTACTCAAAGTAATAATAGTGGAGCATCAAACTGGAGTGCACCAGCACCTGTGTGTACAGCAAACCAAACACTGACAAATGGAGTGTGTGTAAACAACACTACGGTAGCTAGTCCTACAGCACCAGTAGTGCCAGTTTGTACTGCTAGTCAGACCTTGATAGGCAATGCATGTGTGGATAATGCTCCAGCACCAGCACAAGAGCCTGTAGTACCAGAGGTACCAGCACCAGCTGTAGATCCAGCCACTCCGTAATGTTGTTTTTCGGATGTAGTTATGATATTATTAAGTTTATTAATAGAACTTAATAATACAACATAATAAATATATGGCAGTAGTCACCGTACCTATAAATGATGAATTAGAGGCTTTTATATTAGACCAAATGACAAAAGGTTTTTCAACAAAAACAGATGTTGTGCGTTTTGCACTGCACAAGTTTAGAGAAGACAGACAAGTTGTTGAATTTTTAGAAGCAAGAAAAGAAGTAAAAGAGGGAAAAGTATTTTTCGGAGACTTAGATGAATTGGCCAAAAAAATATAGGCATGCAAAATATAATAATTGGATACACTCCAAGATTTATTCGTCAATATAAAAAACTTTATAAACCGATACAAGCTGAGGTGAAAGAAAAAATTGAACTCTTTAAAAAAACAGAAAATCATCAAAAATTAAAAGTGCATGCTTTAAGTGGAGTGTATAAAAATACGTTTAGCTTTTCTATAAATTATTCTTATAGAATTATTTTCGAATATATAAATAAAGAAAGAACAGAAATAGCTCTGTTGCAAGTAGGAAATCATGATCTTTATAAGTAGAAATGCATAGGCTATGTGCGGCTAAACAATAAGTCCATCGCTCAGCTCTATAATGCGATCTGCCATTTTTCCGTAGTCTTCTTCATGTGTCACCATGACTATAGTCTGTCCATTTTTATTTAAACCTTTAAAAAGCTGCATCACTTGATCTCCAGAAAAAGAGTCTAGGTTTGCGGTGGGTTCATCTGCAAAAAGTATTTTAGGGGAGTGGGCTACAGCGCGAGCAATAGACACACGCTGCTGCTGCCCACCAGACAGAGCACTAGGTAGATTATTTTCTTTGCCAGCCATACCTACTTTTATGAGTACTGCGTCTGCTATTTTGTAGGCTTCTTTTATACTCACACCTTTCATAAGTAGTGGTAGCGCTACATTTTCGAGAGCCGATAGCTCAGGCAAGAGGGCGTAGTCTTGAAATACATATCCGAGCTCATTCAGTCTAAACTCTGACCTTTTTATCTCGCTGAGCCCCGACACCTTTTTACCTTCTAGATATATTTCTCCGTCTGTTGGTGTGTCTAGTAATCCCAGCTGATACAGTAGAGTGGACTTACCAGCACCAGAGCGCCCCATAATAGCCACAAACTCCCCAGTCTTTATTTGTATATCTATGCCTTTTAGCACTTTCGTCACTATTTTTCCGTCATCATAGGTTTTGGTGAGACCTCTTGTTTTTACAGCTATCTCTTCTTTCATATCAGTCATTATACCATATTTAAAAAACAAAAAATTCTAAATATTTTAAATAATATAAGAGTCTTTTTGCTGTTTGTTTATTTTATAAGGTTTACAAATTCACCATAGCCAGCAGATTCCATATCTGCAAGGGGTATAAATTTAAGAGAGGCACTATTCATGCAATATCTTTTACCACCCCTATCTTTTGGTCCGTCATTAAAGACATGACCTAGATGAGAGTCGGCTACTTTACTTCTTACTTCTGTTCTAGGAAAAATTAAGTATCCATCTTTTTTTAAAGTAATTGAAGAATCTGATATTGGTTTTACAAAAGATGGCCAGCCAGTACCCGAGTCAAACTTATCATTTGAAAGATATAATGGCTCACCAGACACTATGTCTACATATATACCTTTTTCCCAGTTTTTGTCATAAATATTACCATGAGGTTTTTCCGTAGCTTCATTTTGTGTGACGTCCACTTGCAGTTCTGTCAAAGCTTTTAATTTTGTCGCTTTCATTTCAGGGGTAAAATCTTTCCAGTTATTTGTCATAATTTTATTTGTGTTAGTTGCGTTTATATTTTCTTTATTCATCATAACTTCAGGATTTAAAAACTTTTCAAAAGTTTTATCACCAAGCCAGTTTGTTTTTATAAAATCACTGCGGCCAGAGCCATTTTTATAATATTCGTATCTTACAGGATTTTTTATTTCATATTTTTGATGATACTCTTCGGCAGGGTAAAAAGTGAGTCCACGTCCATCTAGTATCTCTACTGCTATTTTTTTGTCCCCAAATTTTTTACTATCCTCTAGTATCTTTTTACTTTCCTCGGCTAAAGCTTTTTGCTCATCGGTAAAGTAGTATATTGCAGGAGTATATTGAAAGCCTTTATCTGCAAACTGCCCATCGGCCTGAGTAGGGTCTATGTCATGCCAGTAGTTTACTATCATCTTGCGTAAAGTGGTAGAGGCTGAGTCAAAGTATACTTGCGTAGCCTCTCTATGATCTGTGCCATGGCCAGACACCTGCTCATAGCTCGGGTCTTTAAAGGTGCCACCAAAATATCCTGACAATGCCTCTCTCACGCCATATTCGGGATTAAAGGCAGCAGAAGTACACCAAAAGCAGCCACCAGCAAATACTATTTTTTGCAGAGTACCAGTAGCTACTGCGTTTTCTAATTTGTCATCCAACATAATTTTTTGTGAAGTTAATTTTTGATAAGCTATACTACCAAAATATAAGCATAAGGCGGCAGTTAAAACATATATTAATATTTTTATTTTTTTCATGCTCTAAGTATATATTTTTATTTTTTAAATGTCAAGTATACTTTACATTGTATTTTTCTCAACATAGATTTTCTGTAAGTCCTCAGCCCCACCAATATATTTTCCATCTATCCATATTTGTGGAGTCGTCACGGGTTTATTTTTTGGGAAAAATTGTTTTGTCAAAAAGAAAAGCTCAGCCGTACGCATTGGATCTTTTATTATATCTCTTTCTTCATAGACTATATTATTTTTTACAAATATTTCTTTAGCCAGTTTACAATATTTACAGTCTTCTTTACTATAAATGATAGCACCTACTTTTGGTATTTCTGTAAATTTTACAAGCTCTTTGCGTATTTCACTTGCTAAGAAACCTCTGTCTATTGCTTGCCCTTGAAAAACAACTTTACCATTCACAGTGACAATAGGTGCATGCCATCCTCCTTTTAGTATTAGTCTCCACCAGTTTGGTAGCCACTCTTTTACTTCAAAAGCTATTTTATCTGTAAAGCCAAAATCATTTTTAATTACATCATTTATTATATTTTCCGTCACAGCACATTCACCACAGGGTATTTTTATTTTAAATGGACCCCACACGCCCGCCCACTTATACTGCACTATTTTTATATTATTCATATTTATTTTATTATTCATATTTTTTCAATTTTAAAATCTTAAATGCTTTAAAAACTCCACTTGCTCGGCGTCTAGATGTATTACTGGTCTTTTTTCTTTTACTAGGGCATAGGCATCTTCATAGGTAAATCCTGTATACATAAGGTAGGCTATGACCACACTCGGCGCTCTACCATGTCCATTTTGGCAATGTACATATATTTTATTATTGGACTCGACTATACTTTCTATAAAAGAATTGCTAATTCTTATCTGCTCTATTTTTGGAGCAGTATTATTTATCATGGGTAGCCATAGATATGCTTTGGCACCGATAGGTGTATCTAGTACATTTTCTTCTAGAGATAGATCTGCATATATTCCTTCAGATAAAAGGAGCTTATCTAATGTTATGCGGCAGCATTGATTATTCCCTATGTATATATGTTCGGTCACCTTATCAAAATTAAAATCATCTTTTCCATGCTCATGTTCTTGCATATTTTATTTTATTATTTATTTATTATTTTTTCGACTATACTTTCTATTTCGGCGTAGGCTCCTTCGCCTGCGTGATCGTATATTATTTCCCCACTAGGTATTATAATATATTTTCTAGGCCAATAGCTATTATCATAGCTTTTCCAAGTGCTAAAATCATTATCTAATACTACTGGAAATTTTATACCTAGTTTTGCTATGGCTTCTTTTACATTTTCCGGCTTTTTTTCAAAGGCAAATTCTGGTGTATGCACTCCTATCACCTCTAGACCTTGATCTTTATATTTTGCATAAAGTGCGTTTAGGCTAGGTAGGCTACGCTGGCAGTTTATACATCCAAATGTCCAAAAATACACTATCACTACTTTATTTTTAGAGAGAGCACCTGATAGTGTCGCACCTTCTGCACCATTTAAATATCCTGTAATACCAGAAAGCTCGGGAGCAAAAGTTTTACCACTGATACTATTTATTTGGTTTTGCAAATTTATTTTTGTATTTTCTATTTTTATATTTTCTTGCATAGTTTTTTTTATTTCTATAGGAGCTTTTATTTCTGTTTTCATTTCTTTTTTTACCCCTTCCGCCCCTTGGGCACCTTCCCCAAGGGAAGGATTTATAGTTTTGTTTAAGAGGGCGCCTTCTACTCGCTCTAAAGTTTTAGAGCTTGGTGTTTTTACTTGTAGATATGTATCATACCCAAAGACAATAGCAAGACCTGTAAGAAGTAGCAGCACGGCGATTATTTTTGTTGTCATATTTTCTAATTTTGAATTTTTGTTAATTTTTTGTAATATTATTTCTCCAAATATGCTTATAACATAAAGAGAAAACGCTAACCCCAAACAATAAACCAATAAATATATAAACCCGAGAGTAAAATTGATAGGTAGTACCGTCGCCAAGATGACAAAATAAGTAGGCGAGCAAGATGAAAATATAGGTCCGAGCGCAAGACCTAAAACATAATCACTTTTTATTTTGTTTAAATTAAAAGCCTTTGATACTTTTTTTATTTTTAATTTACTCACCATCTTTAGCCACATAAGTGGATAAAACATAAACAAAGCAACCAGTATAATCAATGAGCCAGAAAATACTTTAAGACTTTGCGGCTGCACATCTATAAAAACTGTAGAATACTTTAAAAGTAAAGTGAAAATAATTATTGAGCTACAAAGTGCAAGTATTATTTTATATCTATTTTTACCAGCGAGTACTATCGGCAGTATAGGTAGCACACAAGGGGTAAAAGCGGTGAATACTCCAGCCACAAGCGCCACGAATATAAAGTACATAATTTATTTTAATTATTTGATTTTATGGTTTTAGCTAAAACCAACTTTATAATAGATATAGAGAATAGAGCAAAAAGCTCATAACTATAATCTATGTGAGTAAAAGTTTTATAAATTATTACTAGCATAAGTAGACTAATGACATATATAAAAACATATCTGTCTACTTTTGATCTTATGTATTCATCTCTTTCGTCAGATATTTTTTCTTGAAAGAGTAGGGCAATATAAGCACAAACAGTAATAACCAAAAACCCAGAAAGCATCATACTTTTATCGAGCAAGCCTAAGATGTGTACTAAGAAAAAAGCGAAGAGAATAATACCTAATATAATTTCTGCATTTTTTAAATTATTTTTTATTTTCATTTTTATTTTATTTTTTATATTTGGAATATATCTTCCACTTTTACTTTTAAAACTTTTGCTAATTTAAGGGCAAGCTCCACACTCGGCTTGTACACACTTTTTTCTATTGAGATTATAGTTTGCCTGCTTACTAAAACACTCTCCGCAAGATCTTCCTGAGAGAGGTTTTTAGTTAATCTATATTCTTTTAGATTATTTTTTAAATTCATTTTTATTTAGATTATTTCTTCATTTCGTCTTTTACCATAACGTCTTTTTTCATCATGGCATCTCCTGACATTTTTTCAGACATCTTATCTTTCACCAT
>JAYWGA010000052.1:0-2365 GCA_043778525.1 bacterium | reverse complement strand
GCAAATAATTAGTAAACTATACATAGCTTGCTTATTTGACAAACTATGCATAGTTTCAAATATCTATGTTTATAATGTATAATATAAAAATATGTTTTCTAAATCCGCAACATTTTTAAAGAGATTTTTTGAGCCGCTATCTTTTGATAAGCTAGAGACTCTTAAAAGTATATTACTCGTGAGCGCGATATTATTTTGGCTGGATGTGATGCCTATAGTTGCTATACCAAAATTATTAAACTATATACAAACAAATAACATAGAATCTTTACACACTTTGGTGTTTGGCTATGTTATCATTCTTGCTAGTCTATTTGTGATAAGATATTTTGTCCGAGGTCCCTTTTGGTATAGCCCTAGGAAAAACTACGCCCATCTAGAAAAAAAATATAGGCCTATGTTTTTAAAAAAAGACAGTCTTTACTTTGAAAAAAATGGCACAGGCAAAATACAGTCTATGGTAGACAGTGGCATGACCTTTTGGGCAAAATCTTCTAATGAAAGTATTTGGCATATTATACGTATAATAATTGTCTTTACCCTCAGCTACAGCATACTTTCTAAAATAGGTTTTGAATATTTTATTTATTTTATAATAGGTGTAGTACTTATCACTCTAAACTATGCTTTTATGAGAGGTAAAAAGTATAAAGTAGACTATGCCCATAGGGGAGTGCGAAATGAATTTGTGGCAAACTCTGTGCGAAGTATAATGTCTCGTAATGAAATTATATTTTCTGGAAAAGCAGATTTTGAAGCCCAAAAACTTTTTGATCTAAAGCAAAAAGAATATAGTGTGAGTCGTGAGGCTGACAAATATGGTTTTCTTAGCTTTTTGCCGGGTGAGTTTATTGGGCTGGTACTACCATTTGTGGGAGCTCTACTCTATATATACAGTCAGGGAGGAGTGCTTGACGCGCCGCAGATTATCATACTCACAGCTTTCGTGTATTTTGCCTCGAGAGCTGTCGAGATGGTTTGGAGCTTTTTCAAATTTGCTAGCGAGATAATGGATGCTATGCCGGATATAAATAAGCTATGGGATTTTATAGATAAAGTGCCCGAGATAAAAAATTATGAAACTGGAAATACCTTTATTCACAGAGGTGGAGAAATAATCTTAAATAATGTAAACTTCTCATATATGGAAATAGAAAATGTAGATCAAGGAAGTATCGCAGAAAAAATAATAGAGTCAAAAAATATTTTGCAAGATTTTAATTTAAAAATAAAAGCTGGCAGCCGTGTAGCGCTGGTAGGCAGATCTGGCAGTGGCAAGACCACGATAGCAAAACTGATAAGTGGATACATGCGCCCGAGCGCAGGGCAGGTGCTAGTGGACGGGCAAGACCTATCCGAGGTATCTTTAAAAAGCTATTATAAATATATAGGCTATCTCACTCAGGAGCCGATGGTCTTTGATGGCAGCATTAGAGATAATTTACTTTATGCATCGAGCGCTGAAAATAATATTTCTGAAGAAAAGCTGATGGAGGTGATAAAGCTAGCGCAATGCGACTTTGTACTCAAAACACCAAAAGGACTAGATACGCAAATAGGGGAAAAGGGCATAAGGCTCTCGGGTGGCGAGAGGCAGCGCCTGGCTATAGCAAAGCTAATGCTAAAAAATCCAGAGATAATAATACTAGATGAGCCGACCTCGGCGCTGGACTCATTTTCGGAGGATTTGGTGAGTACTGCTATGAATGAGCTATTTAAAGGTAGGACTGTAATAATAATCGCCCACAGATTACAGACAGTAAAATCGGCCGATGAGATAATAGTACTAGAAGAGGGGCAAATAAAAGAAAGAGGCAAGCACAGCGAGCTCATAGCTAGTAATGGCATATACGCCAAAATGCTCGAAATGCAAAGTGGGTTTTAGGCTGCTTAATATTTTGTAGCTAAAATGTTAAACTCTAAACATGCAAAGCAATACAAAAATAATGAGAATTTTGATAAAATTATCTGGAGAGCAGTTTGGTGGTGAAGCGGGCAAGGGCATAGACACGGATGTGATACAAATGCTTGCAGATGAAATAAAAGAGAGTATAGAAAAGCATAAGTATGAGCTGGCGATAGTGGTGGGTGGTGGCAATTTTGTGCGAGGTGCAGAGCTACATAAAAGTGAAAATCTAATAAATGAAACTACGGCGCATTATATGGGTATGCTCGCTACTATTATGAATAGCATGGCCCTAAACGATATACTCGAGAGTCGTGGGCAAGTATGCCGCACACTACTAAAAATAGAAGCCAATAAAATTTCAGAAGGCTTTACTCGTCTGCGTGCTGTGGAGCATATGAAAAAGGGGAGAGTGGTAATAGTGGCAGGAGGCACTGGCAATCCGTACATGACGACAGA
>JAYWGA010000051.1:0-19335 GCA_043778525.1 bacterium | reverse complement strand
TTTTATCTTGCTTTGGCTTTTTTGTTTGTTTATTCTTCTTATCTCTGTGTTCACCTTTTGACATATATTTATTATATTATTATTTTAAACTAAAATCCACCTTGACTGTCGCTGTTATTTTCTTTTCTATACTACTTGTATCATAGGTACCATAGTCACTCACCTCTACGCTATTTTTTGCTGTGAGCTGAAATACCCCTGAGGATAATGATACTATTTTATCCACCTTAGCTCCCCCTGCTTTTGCCACCGAGTCTGCCCGCTCTTTTGCATTCTTTGTAGCCTCACTTAACATATCTACTCTTATATCTTTTAATTTATTATAATAATACTCTACAGTATTATTTGTAAAATTTATATTTTCAAAATTTGAATTTAAACTTTTAGATAGTTCTGCTATTTTATTTACATCCTCCGACTCGGCTATTATATTTTGCGAGAGTGTATATCCTTTTACACCCAGATTGCAGCTTTCATAGCCTTGCGCATTTAGCTCACATATCTGTGCTGACTGCACAGAGGCTATACTTATATTTTTAGCTTCAAGTCCATTTTTTTGTAAGTACTCACTCACAGCTTTTATATTCCTAGCTATTTCTGCATTGCCTAGTTTTTGGTTTAGCCCTTCCACTCTCGTAGATACAGAAATATTCCATTTTGCAGTATCGCTCATCGCCAGTCTTTCGGCTGAGCCCGTGACAGATATACTGTTTTTTTGATTAGCAAATTCTGAAAAACCAGACTTTATAATAAATCCAAAAATGATAAGGAATACACCAAATACAAATACTGGCACAGTGAGTCTATTTTCTAAAATTTTATTTTCTTTCATGCACACAGTATAAAACAAAAATATTTATTTACAAAGTTTTTCATCCCAAATTCCTATTTTATTTTTTTCAGATTCTTTTCTTATGTTTTCGTATTTGGCATAATTTATCGCTGGAGGTTTTGCCTTATAAGTCTTTGCAAGGCCAGAGCGCATTAAAGAGTCGTTAAAGGTTACGGTATCTCCATTTATTTCATTTTCTTTGTAGTCTGGAATAGAAACATAGGCTAGAGTCCTGCCATACTTATCTAAGGCGGGCTGAGTATTGTCAGCAAATAGTTTTACATTTTTATTTAAAAGATTGCTTTTGGTAAAATCAGTTGCCAGATCTGCAAAGCATTTTTCCTTACTATTTGTGGCTGTTTTTTCGAGTGTATTTACTGCTATTATTCTTATTATCTTTTCTTTAGTTTTGTCATCCACAAAAACTACTGGCCGCACATGCACAGTGTCTCCGTCTACTATTTTTACCACTTTAAAATCTCCTAAGAAAGGAAAGATTTCATTTTTATTTTCTTTATTAAAATTTAAATCCTTTGAAAAAATATCCTTTACCTTATCATTACCAAAATTAACAATAACATAAATACAAATAATTATAACAAATATAATATGTACTATATTTTTTAATTTTTTGATACTTAAGTTTTTTAAACTAAACATAGTGTGATTATATAATATCACATTTTAAAAGTTTATCTATCTGGCTTCATTTCATAATAGTTTATAAGAAAATCTTTTAATCTATTTACGGCTGGAGTGAGCGTAATAGATGCCAGCTCGCCTCTTTTTGGATTGACCTGATATACGAGCACTGCTAGCTGGTTTTCTCCACTACCAAAAAAAGTAAAGTAGGAGTGCAAGAATTTGTCATCATAATATCCACCACGAGGCTTTACTAGCTGGGCAGTGCCCGTTTTTGCACCGACTTCGTGCCTATCATCTTTCCATTTGCCAGCCCCAAAACCTTTGTCTATATTTTCTATCATCATTTTTTTTACAGTATCTGCAGTCTCCTTATCTAGTACTTGCTCTTTATTTTTTAAAGAAACATCTTCTATTTTTCCTGATTTTTTTATTTTTTGTTCTACTAAAAATGGATCTACTTTATTTCCACCATTTACTATTATGCTCAGAGTTCTTAGCATAGATATGGGGCTCAAGGCTATACCTTGACCAAAGGCAGTGGTGGCATAGTCGACTTCACTCACCGCATGTATGCTTTTTGTTTTATTACTTATTTCACCTGGAAGATCTATACCAGTATCTTCTTCTATGCCAAGTTTAATTAAACCTTCTCTAAAATTCTCCCGTCCAAGTAGTCTCATCACGTAAACCACTCCTGTGTTTAGAGATTCTGACAATACTGTTTGCATGGTGACGTCACCTCTTATTTTGCCATCAAAGTTTTTGATGGTGTACCCATCTATAAACACACTTCCTGTATCTTTAAAATAACTAAGTGGCGTGATAAGTTTTTTATCTATGCCTAGCGCCATGGTTAGAGGTTTAAAAATAGATCCTAGCTCATATGCACCTTGCACTGTCTCATTTGTAAAAAGTGAAGCCTCATACTGACTATATTTATTTGGATCGTAGCTGGGCACTTGGTCCATAGCTATTATTTCACCAGTGTGAGTATTCATTATAATCCCAGCTACTGTATCTGACTGCCACTCTTCTTTTAAGTCTCCTAAAAACTTATAAAGATACATCATCACATTTGGCTCAAGGCTTGTCACTATGTCTTGGTTTTCAGGTATTTCCGCATTTAAATTATTTGCTTTTAATTTTTCAAAAATATCCAAAAGAAAAAAAGGTGTACTTTGGGCATCTACTTGCAATACATCATTGTAATATTTTTCTAATCCATATCTTCCTTTTTCTCCGCCAGCCCCATCACCCACAAAACCTATTACTTTTGACCCAGCTTCTTTTAAAGGATATTCTCTTATATTGTTTTTATAAGTTTTTACACCGACGAGATTTAAAGCCTCTATTTGTGCAGACTCTTTAGGCGAAATGCTGGTTATTTCTTCATATGGATCATTTATTTTACTAGCTCTTTTTACAAAATCATCTCTATCTATAGTCACTATCTTTGAAAGCTCATCAAACGCTCTATCTATATAATCTTTAGGCATATCTTTTGGAGATATTGTCAGTTTGTACCAGTCTTTCATCACAGCTAAAGGCACAAGCTCGCCATCACGGCGCTTTGCATATATAGCACCTCGGTTTTGATTATTACTCGGTACAAAAGAGTGTTGTTCGTCTCTTTGTTTTTGATATTTATCGGTATCTCTTATTTGTAATTTAAATAAATTAAAAGAAAGATAGATAAAAGGGATTATAAGAAAAAAAGCTAAAGCAAAAAACCTGAAATTATTTTCATTTATATAGATTAAATCTTTATAATTTTTGCCAGTCATTATCTCTTGGTAAAATTACCACCTTGAAGATCTTTGTCCTCAAACATAGTAAGGTGCATTGTTTTTTCTCTCACATCTTTCATATTAAAAATATTTAGACCCGATAAAGACGCATCTATTTCTAAATTAGCATCCAAAGCAGATATGTTTTTAGATATTTTACTATTTTTATACATATATCCTCTCTCCTGCACGGCAAATACTGTCACGGCGGTCACAGAAGATACATACATAAAAATACTAAACACCGCAAGTGAAAAGCTGGCATTGGAAATAGTTTTTACAAAATCAAAATTATAATTACTTTTTTTAGAAATATTTACTTTTTTTATTATCTGTACTTCACTAGTTTTTCTTTTTATTTTTTTTATATCTTTCATACTCTTACTTTTATTTTATAGCTTTTCGACGGTACGTAGCAATGCACTTCTGCTTCTTCTATTTGCTCTTATTTCCTCTTCTTTTGGTTTTTGTTTTTGGAAAAGCTTTCCAGTTTCTGCTTTTTTTATTTCATTAAAAGTATTTTTTACTATTCTATCTTCCCCTGAGTGAAAGCTGATAATGGACAGTACTCCACCTGTTTTTAGTATTTCCATGCTACTTTTTATCATATCTTTTATGCTATCGTATTCATCATTTACGGCGATGCGTAGTGCTTGAAATATTTTTGTAGCTGGATGTGACTTTTGCCATGGCTTATGGCCCGTGACGGATATTATTATATCTACCAGCTCTTTGGTAGTATTTATTTCTCCTCCGGCTTTTATGGTCTCCACTATTTTTTCGGCTATTTTCTTTCCCCTAGTCTCATCGCCATAGTTTTTAAATATATCTTCTAATTGCTTTGCATTTAGGTTTTTTAAAAGATCTTTGGCTGTCAGGATATTTTCGTCGGAGGCGGAGTCCGAATCAAAGCTCATAAGTAGCGGCTCATCTCTCATAAAAGAAAATCCACGCCCCGATGTCTCTAGTTCCTGAGATGAAAGACCTAGGTCTGCAAATATTTTATCTACCTGCGTGATATTATTTTCGCTTAGTTTTTCTTTTATATTTCTATAATTTGAATGTATGGCTATTACTTGCGGTCCATCTTTTATAGCTTTTAATCTTTTTTCAGAGTACTCTAGAGCATTTTTATCTAGGTCAAATATGATTAGTTTTCCTTTTTTACCTATTATTTTGGCTATCTCCTCTGCATGTCCGCCTCTATTTACTGTACAGTCCACTACCACATCACCTTCTTTTAAAGAAAGCGAGGCAATAGACTCTGCTAGTAGTACCGGTGTGTGTATTTTGCTTTCATCCATATTATATCATTCCGAGTTCTTGTAGTTTTGCAGCGACCTTATCAGCATTTTGCGAGATATTTTTTTGTTTTTCTTCCCATATTTTTTCATCCCAGATTTCTACTTTGGAGTAAAGTCCTGCCAGTATCACTTTGCTGTCTAGTTTATTTTGTAGCTTTGCAAAGTCTCGCAAAAAGTCTGGCAAAAGTATACGCCCAGCGCTATCTATGTCTATTTCGACAGCTCCAGAGAGGAAAAATCTATTTATATCTCTCGAATCAGCATTACCCACACTTTGACCACTCAGCTTTGAGGCGATACTTTCCCACTCGGATATAGTAAAAAGATAAAGACATGAGTCCAAACCTCTTGAAACTACCACTTTTTCTCCTAGTACTTTTTTAAATTTACTAGGTAGCGAAAGGCGATTTTTGATATCCAGCGTGTGAGCGTATTGTCCTATCAGCATACAAATTTAAATTAAATTAAGTGTGATACGGGAGTCAAAGGATCTAAAATTGCCCCACTACATCCCACTTACATACTATTATATCCCACCTGCGCTCAAAATAGCAAACTTTTGTGGGGATAAGTTTAAGTTTATTGTTTTTTATGTTATTATGCTTTTAGATTCAGGTCAAAAGCAACTTACCTGAAATGCTCTTTTGCAAAAAGTTGCTAAAAATGAGGTGCGGATATGGCTGACGAAGCATTTGTACGCGAAAGCGAAAAAGATGATGTAGATCTTTTAAAGAGCTATTGGAAAGATGGAAGGATTGCTGGCGATTTTTCACCAGTCAAAGTTTATGATCTCGTTCAGGTAGGCTACCCACATCCCAACAGAGGTATGATGGTCAATCGCCTCTGGGGCGGCTCAGATGCCGAGGGCAAAATGCTGCCTCCGACAGAGGCGCCATGGTGCAGAGTGGCAGATGTGGCTGCTCTACTCGAGGCAAATGGCATCGACTTCTACAGCCTCAAGCCACTAGACTGAAGGCACGATAAAAATAAGACCCGACGAGACAAAGGAGAAATCCGTTTCGGCGGGTTTTTCTTTTGTGTTTTTTGTGTTATCATACGACCAGTCTTTAACCTTAAAGGGGTAAAAAAATGAAGAAAGAAGAAAGCCCTTTCCTTGAAATAGTAATAAGGGCAAAAAATGAAAAAGAACTCCTAGCTCAGCTTGAGCGACAAGTTAAATTTTTAAAAGAAAAAATAGCCGAGCAAGAAAAGATAAAACTTAAGACTTCAAATTCTCAAACTTTAAGACTTTCATACGATCAAAAAAATCAAATTTTTTATTTGGATGGAAAACTTCTTAAAATGGAAGCGTCTTCACTTAAAATGTTGAGATACTTCTACACCCACCGAGGTCAAAAAGTCTTATACAGACAGCTCTTTAAACACTTTCAACTTGATAAATTCCCCTTACCTCAAGTCAAAGATTTGATTAAAAAACTTCAGATTGATTTGGAGATGATGGGTGTGGAAGATTTTGCATCAATGATAAAAGAAATTAATGGTGGATACATTTTTAAAACCACCAAATAAACAAGACCCGACGAGACACAGGAGAAATCCGTTTCGGCGGGTTTTTCTTTTTATAATTTTTTTAGATTTTACAAATATGCTATAATAAAATAAAAGTAAAATACATAAAAACATGCAAATAACCACCGAAAAGTATGGCAGTCTCACCTGGGTAGATATCATCAATCCCGAAATAGAAAGTCTTTCTACTCTACTTTCAAACTACAATGTCAGCAAAAGCTTGCTCGAGGAGATCTGCTATCCTAGCTTGCGCGCCAAGGCAGAATATGCAAAAGACTCTATATATCTGACACTACATTTTCCGATACTGTCTGAAGGCTCTTTTGAAAGTGCTGAGATAGACTTTTTGATAAAAGAAAATCTCATCATCACTTCGCATTATACAGAAATACCTACACTGCAAAACTTTGTAAAAAATATAAGTCATCTCAAAATTGAAGAAAAGGGTTTTGGTGCCTCACATGGCGGCGCATTTTTTGCTTACTTTATGCGCGAAATGTATAGAGAAATAGAAAAAAACTTGCACACTATCTCCATAGAAGTGGACAGCATAGAAAAAGAAATATTTAATGGTGATGAGAAAAAAAGTATAGTAGATATAAGTATAGCGAGACGTAAGATCTTTGACTTTGAGGCGGCTATCAGATTTCACAAAGAAGTACTAGAGAGCTACTCCTCTACTGCCCTGTCTTTTTTTGGTAAAGAATACACTACTTACAGCGATTTTATTATGAGCGATTATTTTAAAATCTGGAATACTATAGAGCATGAAAAAAATATGTTACTAGAGCTAAAAGATACAAATGACTTTCTCATCAATCACAAAACCAATCAGCTAGTAAAATCCTTTACCATCATATCCTTTATAGTATTGCCACTCACATTTATTTCTGGATTTTTTGGTATGAATACAATGTTTCCAGAAGCACTCGTAAAAAATCCAAATGGCACAGTATATATAATGCTCGGCATGTTTGCTTTTTCTATCTTGATAGTGCTTTTTGTAAAAGCTAAAAAGTGGCTGTAATATTTTTAACATTTTAATTTTATGCATTTATACAATACCCGCAGCCGCAAAATAGAAGAGTTTAAACCTTTGAATGAGGGCATTTTAAAAATGTATTCTTGTGGCCCTACTGTTTATGACTTTATACACATAGGTAATATTCGCTCTTTTATGATGGCGGATATAATTAAAAAAAGTTTTAAATATTTTGGCTACACTGTAGATCATGTAATGAACATCACCGACTTTGGACATCTCTCTGGCGATAGCGATGATGGTGAAGACAAAATGATGCTCGGTCTCAAAAGAGAAAACTTACCAAATAGCGTAGAAGGTATGAAAAAGCTGGCGGATATTTATACCGAGTACTTTTTGCAAGATATAAAAAAGATGAATTTTGAACTGCCAAATAAAATGCCACGAGCTATAGAGTATATCGCTGAGTATATGGAGATGATAAAAGAGTTGGATATGAAAGGTTTTGTGTATAGCACTTCTGATGGGCTTTATTTTGACACAGTAAAAGATGCAAACTACGGCAAGATGATGAATATAAAAAGTCAGAACGACAATGAAAGTAGTGAGAGTCGCATAGGCGTGAATAGTGAAAAAAAGTCACCCCGTGACTTTGCACTTTTTAAATTCCAAAGTGAGCTTGGCTTTGACACCGCTTACGGCTGTGGCTTTCCGGGCTGGCATATAGAGTGCAGCGGTATGTCCAAAAAGTTTCTTGGCAAGAGCTTTGACATACACACAGGCGGCATAGACAATCTACTACATCACACAAATGAAATAGCCCAAAGTGAAAATGCAAATGAAGCTACTTATGCTACATTTTTTTGTCACTGTGAGCATATAAATATAAATGACGAAAAAATGTCTAAGTCTAAAAATAATTTTATTAAAATAAAAGATATAGAAGAGGCTAAAATAGATCCGCTGTCTTATAGATACTTTTTACTCACTTCTCACTACAGACAAAATACAAATTTCTCTTGGGACTCTCTTCGGGCAAATGAAGTAGCCTATTTTAAGCTACGCAATTATTTCTCAGAATTAAAAGCCTCAATACTACATGACGAAATGCGAGCGGTCGGTAAAAAGCTGGCCAATAATATGGAAGACAGGTTTTATTTAAATAAATTTGAAAGCTTTTTAAATGACGATATCTCGACTCCAAAAGCCTTGGCGCTACTTTTTGATATCATGAAAGATGATGAGCTGATACCGTCTAGCAAAATATACATAGTAGAAAAAATGGATGAAGTGCTAAGCCTCGACCTGACCAAAAAGCTACCTACACCGGACGAAAAGATATTTTCGGAAATAGAAAAGTCAGAAATAGAAATACTTATAAATGAAAGAAATAAATATAGAGCAGACAAAAACTGGGCAAAGTCAGACGAGCTAAGAAATAAGCTGCAAGCTATGGGAGTGGTTATTGAAGACAAATAATTTAAAAGAAAATTAATAAAATTATTTTTCTATATTTTGTGGGCTACTAGTATTTACAGTATTGTTGTTATTTCGCGCTGCCACCCTCTCCTGAAAAAATGCATACCAAGATTTTGCAAAAAAATAAAATACAAAAAGACTGATAAAAGTAGCCACTAGCAAGGCAAAGCGATGTTGATCTTGTTTGTTTTGTAGATTCATAGCTTTTTTATTTTTTGTTTTTATTTATATCTCCGACAAGACTATCACCTCACCATCTTTGCCGTCCACATCTTTCTTTTTTATGGTTAGCTTTTCTAGAGGCACTGCGTTTTTGGTACCACTTTCTTTAAGAAATATTCCGAGTGTCTTTTCATCGTATCCAACAGGTATGACTATCTTGGCATCGAGGGATACCGCCACACTCTCGGCAGTGCTAGGAGCTAGATAGCTTAGTTTTTCGCCTTCAAGGACTGGCAGTATCAGCAGATCACAGTTTGAGATAGCGTCCCTCGCCTCACCAGATAGCTTGCCCTGGAGTATACCGAGCACGCACACTTTTATACCATCAAAGGTAAATACGTAGCTCGTGTTTATTTTAGTATTGCCACCCTCCTCAAAAGTACTAGCTACTCCTTTTATAGATATACCCATCTTTTCATATTCTCCAGGGGAGTTTATTATAAAAGGCTCTTTGCTACCGAGCGCAGCCATTTCAGAGCCGCTACATATGGGTAAATTATTTGAAATAAGACATATATCTGAGCCGTATTTTGCAGTTTTTTTACCGCTTTCTTTTGATACCGGATTTACAGATATTACTGTATCGCCTGTTTGTAGTTTTAGATGTAGATTGCCGTGATAAGTTATGATCATATTTTCTTTTTATTTGCTTTTATTATAGCATAAATTACTGCGAAATTACACTCGGATTATAGATTAAAATATAGCAGCAAAAGAATCACGGCCATCATAGCCAGCCCATAAAATATATGCTTAAAATGCTGCCGTCTATATTCTACAAATATCATAATACAAAAACAAATAAGTAAAAATACAAGCATACTAATATAAATAAGATTTACATTTTCTTTAGTATGATACAGGGCTCTTTCATACCAAGTAGAGTACTTTATAGCCGGCAGTACTTGTCCCACCACTTTTGTTTCTATATTTTTGTCTGAGATTTTATTTTCCAAAACTATCATCTCTACTTTTGGTAATGGTTTTTTATTTTCTACAGATAGCAATACTTTTTGTTTTGGCAGCTCTTTCTTTATTGCACTTTCTTTTTTTACTTCAGTATTTATTGCTATAGTATTTGGCTGGCTTTCTACTTTTTTTGCAGAGCTCGGTGTGCCAAACATCTGCACAACATAAATACTGTCCTCACCCTCATATTTGCCAGCTTGCACAGCCATACCCACCTCCTCAAATCTACTGTTCATAAGATTTGCCCTATGTCCCGGCGAGTCTAGCCAGGCTCCTTGTACACTTTTTGAGTCGGTATAATTTATCGCGAGATTCTCCCCTGCCAAGTTAAAATTGTAGCCAGCTTTTTGAATAAAATACCAAGGCGTGAGACCCTCGGGGCTATTGTGGGCAAAGTAGCCTTTGGCTATCATATCGCTTGCTTTGAGATCTGCCGCTCCATCTAGTTTTATATTTCTCACTAGTGGCACTATATTATTTTGTGCCCTGCTATCATTTGCCAAGTCCACCAGCACATCTGTGGCTATGTTTGCCCCGAGCACCGTGCCATGTATAAAAGCGTTTGAGCTATAAGAAAGCCCAAATAAAAAGAAAACTAAAGCGATAATGATACCGACAGATAGCTCCCTAAAAATATGGGGTTTGTAGCTATTGTGTCTGTGGGGTATAAATAAATGCCTTAGATTTCTTTTTATTTTTTTCCAAGTTTTAATTAGCTTCATGTTATATACAGTATAGACGAATTGTATATTTTGTTGCCCTTGCGGTAAATAAATAAGTGTAGTATAATCACAGAATAATAATAAATACAAAAAATATGTTAAAAAAATACTTAGTTTTATCCCTGTTTGCGATTCCGCTTTTGACTACAGCTACAGGTACAACAACCCAAACAATTTCCTTCCCACAATTGCCCGATACTTCAACGACTACAATGAGTTTAAACTTGTCTACATTGGCGAGCTCTACATCAGGCTTAGGGGTAGCTTTCTTAGCTTCAGGAAGCTGTGCCAATGACGGTAGCTCTTTGATCAGTATAATTTTAAATGCTTTAGGGGCTTGTACTTTAGTTGCTAGCCAGACTGGAGATGATGACTTTGCGGCAGCGATGAGTGTCACTCAGATTTTTCAAATAAAAAAGCCACAGACCATCAGTTTTATATCAAAAGATGACATACCTGAAAGCACTGACCAAAATACAGAAACGAAAAAAATAGTAAACATAGGAGGTTCTGCATCGTCTGGACGTCCTCTTACTTTCACTATCTCAGATGACTCTGTTGGAAATAGCATTTGTGAAAATGATCTAAATCAAGTAGACATAATGAATGGAAATATAGGTAGCAATATTGAAATAAAGAAAGAGCAAGGCGAGTGCGTAATAACCGCATCTCAAGCTGGAAATGAAGAATACTTGGCAGCAGAGCCTGTGACTAGAATTATACTCGTAAACGCTGCACATGGTGTATCAAATAAGAGACAAGACGCTGGACCAAATAATGGAGATGGAAATGGCGATAGTATAAAAGATTCGTTGCAGACAAGAGCATCGGTAAACCCTCTACAGAAACTAGTAGTGACAAGTGATGACAATGGTAGTGATGTCGCAAACTATGTCACTTTAGAGATAACTCCTGACCCTACAAAAAATGTCGGCTCTATATCGTTTCTCCAAAGATTTTTAAGACCACAACTACCTAGTGGTTGTAGAAACTTTACAGAGATGGAAAATGAAGGAGGTGATGAGGGAGGTAAAATTAAAAAAATAAAAAGAACTGACACTACTACCGTAAAAACTTGCCAATACCTAGGAACGGACACTACATACTTTTTCCCAGTTGGAGGATTCGCTTTTGGTTTTAAAGGTGCAGAAGAAGGAAAACTCGGTACCACAACAGTCAGTATCTATCTAGATAAAAAATATGACACTACAGGATGGACTCTTAAAAAGGCTAGTGGAGAAGGTAGAGGTGTAAGTGGTCCTGGTCAATCAGTAAGTATATTTACCGATGGCCCAGAGGCTACTTTTACTACTGTGACGGTGGGTGGCATAGAAAAAACCAAAATAACATATCTACTTAAAGATGGTGGACCTTTTGACATGGCAGATGAAAATGGAGAAATTATTGACCCAGTTTTTGTCCTTGCACCATTAGCGCCAGTAGTAGTCGTGCCACCTGTAATAGTACCACCAGCACCAATATCTAGCGGTGGTGGAGGTTTTGTATTTCCACCATCTACCAGTGGCAATATTTTTAACACTGCCCCTATCATAATCTCAGCTAACGGTACTACTCCAAAAGTATTAGGTGCGTCTACTTCATGTGGTCTGTATTTACCCCTAGCAAAGAGGGACTATATAGCCCAAGGTCATAAGAAAAATGATGCAGGTCTAGTAATCAAATTAAAGAAATTTTTAAACACAAATCTAGGGTTAAAATTAAAAGAAAATTCCACATTTGATACCGCTACGACAAAAGCCGTAAGAGATTTCCAATCCAAATACATGGGCCTAGTAATGACTCCATGGGACAAAAATGAAGCTACAGGTATAGTGTATGTGACGACAGCAAATACTATAAATAATATAGTGTGCCCAGAGCTTGATCTAAAGTTTACTAAAGATGATCTTATCGTTATCAAAAGATAAACTCCCCCCTAAAAAATATACAGCTTTATAGCGCAAGAAGTATTATTATGTTATAATACTTTTTGTATTACCTGATCGTCTAATGGTAGGACAGAGGCCTTTGAAGCCTTTAATTGGGGTTCGAGTCCCTGTCGGGTAGCAATAAGGTTTAGTATCGAAGGACCTAAAGAGGTCATAATACTAAACAAATAAATATATGAATGAAATTATTTGTCCACATTGCAATAAAGCATTTAAAATCGATGAGGCTGGCTACGCGGCTATTCTTAAGCAAGTGCGTGATCATAAATTTGAAGAAGAGCTTCTTAGTAGAGAAAACTTTTTTAAGACTGATAAAGAAAGTGCTATAAAGCTGGTTGAAGAGCAAATTAAAAATAAAAATAAAGATGATCTTACTCAAAAAGATGCAGAAATTGCTAAACTTAAAGCAGATAAAGAGCGCGAGTTATCGGTATCTAAGTCACAAAGTGATCTTGAAATAACTCAACTAAAGGCAAAAATTGCATCGACCGAAACCGAGAAGAAGCTAGCGGTAACTGAAGCTGTTTCAAAAATTGAGAAAGAGCGTGATAACCTAGCTTCAGAAGTAAAAATAAAAAATGCTGAAAAGCAGCAAATTGAAGTATCTTTAAAAAGTCAGCATGCAGCTGAGCTTCAGGCAAAAGATGAAGTGATCGAGCGCTATAAAGATATGAAAGTTAGACTTTCAACTAAAATGCTCGGAGAAACCTTAGAGCAGCATTGCGAGATTGAGTTTAATAAACTTCGCGCCACTGGTTTTAAGAATGCATCTTTTGAAAAAGATAATGACTCAGCCACTGGAAGTAAAGGAGATTACATTTACCGAGAATTTGATGATGGAGGTAACGAGATTATTTCAATAATGTTTGAAATGAAGAACGAGTCTGACACTACCGCAACGAAGAAAAAGAACGAGGATTTTCTAAAAGAACTAGACAAAGATAGGAATGAAAAGAAGTGTGAGTATGCTGTACTCGTATCGCTCCTGGAGAGCGATAGTGAGCTCTATAATACCGGTATTATAGATGTTTTCCATCGTTACTCTAAAATGTATGTCATTCGACCTCAATTTTTTATTCCAATTATCACGTTACTTCGAAATGCTGCTTTGAATTCAATGCAATATAAATCTGAACTTTCAATTATTAAAAACCAAAATACTGATGTTACTAATTTTGAAAATCAACTAAATGATTTTCGTGACGCCTTCGGTCGAAACTACCGTATAGCTTCTGAGAAGTTTCAAACTGCTATAGAAAGTATAGACAAATCTATTGCTCAGCTTGAAAAAACTAAAAAAGATTTAATTTCATCAGAAACTAATTTGCGCATTGCAAATGATAAAGCTGAAGAACTTACTATCAAAAAGCTTACTCGAGGTAATCCTACAATGGCTACTAAATTTGCAGAAATAGAAAAAGAGGCTAAAACTACTGATACTGATTTATAAATAAAGTATTTTGTCTTTTATAGTAATTTTACTTTTAAGACATTGAATTAAATCTCTTTTTTCAAATAATGATCCTTCTCTTAAAATATATTTTGCATAGTTTCTTATATCTACATCTTTAGCGCAGTATTCCATGTCAGATTTGCCCATAATACCCGAATGAAATTTTTTATGACGCTCAATTTCCGCCTCAAGTTTTTTCTTTATGCCTGACTTATCTAAATCAATCTTATCCATCAGTTCTAATAATTGTATTATCAAGACTTTTTCCTCTATATAGCCACCTTTGCAATCTTTATCTCTCGCACGAGTACATCCATAATAAATATATTTATTAATTGATCCATCTTTCAGATTTTTATATTTCTCTTCAGCTGTTATGCCGGACCCACATAGTCCACAGCTCATTATTTTCGTGAAAGTAAATTCCTTGTTTTTACCCTTGGCTTTTCTTTGTAGCTGTAGCTGCTTTTGCACATCATCAAATAAATCTTTACTTATAAGCGGTGTATGTTTTCCTTGAAACCATCTACCACTTTGTTTAGGGTATTCAAATGTACCGTGATAAAAATGGTTATTTAAAATTACATACACATTACTAAGTGTGAGTGGTTTACCTGTTTTTGTCACAAAATGTATTTCCCTGAGCCATTTAAATAATTTTCTACCACTGCCCCCTTGGTAAGCGGCACGTGTAAACATTTCCTTTATCGTACTACTCCTATCTGGATCTACAAGCACTACACCTTTTTGATCTTTATTTTTTGAATTTAGATATCCAGTTGGAGCAACACTTGGCCATAAACCCATCTCGCATTTTGTTTTTAATCCTCGTTTTACATTTATACTTTTATTATCATTTTCAAGTTTAGCTTGCGATCCTAGAATCATTAGGAGAAACTTTTCATTTGGATTATTTGTAAATTTTTGACTATAGGTACGAATTTCTATAAGTTTTTTCTGGTCAAGTAAATCTACTACCGAACCAAGGTCTCCGGCATTCCTAGCAAGTCGGTCGGGATGCCAGACAAGTATGCCATCAAACTTCCCTTCACGAATACCCGTCATTAATTTATTATATATAGGTCTTTGTCCACAATCTTTAGCTGAGTGAGATTCTCTATAAATATCAACAATATTCAAATGTTCCCGCTCAGCAATCGATAGCATTTCTTTTACCTGGGAATCTATCGAAAGGGCTTGCTTCTCCTCTGCTTCGCTTGATTTACGGGCATACAGGCAGTATCTAATTGGTTCTAGTACTGTTGTGATTATGGGATTACCCATATTACTAACTCCTGGGATAGTCATATTTTGCATACAACAACAAACATACTCTAAGCTTTTCTATAAGTCTAGTAAAACTAAGTGGATAAGCTAAAACTTGCTCAAAATCCTTTATTTTTAGGTAAATTTAGTGTAAACTTATATTAGAATTAAACAATATGCTAAACGAACCAATAAGCAATAACTACACAGAACAAGATGCTCGTATTGTCATAAATCGAAAACTTCAAGAGGCGGGATGGATACTTGAAGGTGCCAATAGGAATGTGCTGACAGAACAACATTCTGAAGCTGGATTCATGGATTATCTTTTACTTGATCGCAACGGTAAAAACCTTGCTCTTGTTGAGGCTAAAAAAGATTCTATAGATCCATATACAGCAAAAAATCAAGGACGTGGATACGCAGAAGCAAATAATTGCCGTTACGTATTCCTCGCAAACTCAGAACAGCTTTACTTCTGGGACTTAGAGGAAGGCGACGCAAACCCTATTGAACGTTTTATTTCTCCAGAAGATTTACAAAGACGCCATGATTTAAAAGTTTCAAGAAAGCCTCTTTCTTCCATTTCGCACAATACCACTATCTGCGATAGGCCATATCAAATACAAGCATCTGACACCATTGCAAAACAATTTGATGAAGGTAAAAAATCTTTTCTTATTGAGATGGCAACAGGAACTGGAAAGACTAGATTATCTGCTGCAGTTATTGATCGCTTTCTTAAAGCTCATCAAGCAGAACGTATTTTATTTATTGTTGACCGTATCGAATTAGCAAAACAGACACTTGATGCATTTCAAATAGCATTTAACGATCAGTATCGTGCTGTTCGATATAGACCAGGACAGAAAGCTGTACTTGGAGGTGCAAGTATCGTAGTTGCAACTATTCAAAGTCTTAACATTCACTTCAAGGAGGATTTCACTCCCGGTTATTTTGATCTTGTTATTAACGATGAAGCACATCGCTCTATTTATGGCGAACTCCCTCGTCAAGTTGTTGAATATTTTCAAGCGGTTCGTATCGGGCTTACAGCAACTCCAAATGATTTTTTAAAAAACATTGATATTGAAAAATTACAGGATAATGATCCCCTAAAATTAGAATATCGTTTTACTCGTGACACTTATAAACATTTTGGCTGTGAGATGGGCACTCCTACTTTTAGATATAGTATTCAAGATGGCGTTAAAGATGGATTTCTTGTGCCAGCAAAGATTGCTCGAATGGTTTCTTTAATTACTAAAGAAGCAGTCTCAGACGAGGGTTGGAAGATTGAAATTGATGGTGAAGATTTTACCTATCGCATATCTCAACTTGAAAAACAGGTTCTAATTCCTGGGAGGAATCAACTCATTTGTGAACAATTCTTACAGAATGCATTTAAGACTCCTGATGGCGCAATAGGTAAATCTATTATTTTTGCTGTATCACAAAATCATGCTGTTGCTTTGGCAAAAGAATTAAACAGACTTACACCAGAACATAATGGTAAATTTGCTGAAGTTATTACATCTAGAGTAAAAGATGCATCTGGTCTAGCGAAACAATTTAGAAAAGACGAAAACTTCTATCCAAGAATTGCCGTGAGTGTGGATATGCTCACAACTGGATTTGATTGTCCTGAAGTCTTAAATATTGTACTAGCAAGACCCATTGCATCACCCACAACATATATTCAGATAAAAGGCCGAGGTACTCGTAAATACACCTTTGCAGATGGAACTGAGAAAAAAACTTTTCTTCTACATGATTTCTGTGAAGTAGTAAAATTCTTTGAAGAAGAATATGACTTTGAAGCCCCATTACCAACTCCTCCTGGTGGGGGAGGAAATTCTGGACCTTTACCACCTCCATTACCACCAATTGAAGTTCAGACTTATAAAGGTTCTGATAATATCGTCCTTACAGAAATGTTAGAGATTGGACCTGAGGGTGAAAAAGTAGATCGTCTTGTTTATATAACTAAATGGGAAAATATTATCAAACAAATAATGATTGATAATCCAACTTTTGAAGAAAAGATTCGTACCGGAAATGCTGACGAAGAAATTTCTGAATATCTAAAAGTAAATATTTTTGACAAACCTAATGATTTCTTTAATGAAAGGAATTTGTCGAAAGCATATCGTGTATTCGCTGATCTTCTCGATTATGTTCGTGCTGGACTTGGAATCGAAAAACTCCCTTCACAAGAAGAACAGCTTATTGATTTAGTTGAAAGTATTCGCACTGAACACGACCTAGATCTGGAACAAGTACGGCTTCTAAAAATTCTTGTTAAACAACTCAGTCAAAGTTCAACTCTTTTAAATAAGTTTGAGCATGGAGATTATTCCTTCCTAGATCAGGCACCATTTACTCAGTTTGGAGGTACTCGCAGTTATATTACTTGCTTTAATTTGAAGATTAAGCCAGTATTTGAGACATTGCGCGTTAGTCCAGTATTAACTGTCATTCAATAATTATATGGCATTACATTTCACCAATTCAGATTTAAAACAAAAAGTTGATCAAATAATGAACGAGCTCTTTTCTGGTGGTGTAAACAATCCGATGACCGCTATTGAGCAAATTAGTTATTTAATGTTCTTAAAATCACTAACTGAAGTCGATGAACAACAAACCCAAATCGCAGAACTTTCTGGTAAAAAATATCAAAGTATATTTGATGGAAACCTAAGTAAATATAGCTGGCGTGTAGTCAGTCGTCTTGCTGGTGATGAACTATACAATACTGTTTCAGAAATATTTGATAAATTGCATGAGCTACCAAGTCTTTCTCATACTGGTAAGATTTTATTCAAACAAGCACATCTTAAAATCTATAACCGACCAACACTCCGATCAGTAATTTCGATCATCGATACGATGGACTTTAATAATACTGAAAAATATGACACTGATGTTAAGGGCGACATGTATGAGTATCTGCTTAATAAAATTGCTTCAGCTGGAACAAATGGCCAGTTTCGCACTCCCCGCCATATTATAAAGACGATGGTTGAAATCACAAAACCAAAACCATCCGACCTCATACTTGACCCTGCCTGTGGTACTGCCGGTTTTCTAATTGAAAGTTATAAATACATTCTCAAGACAAACACGACTGAGGAAGAAAAAGAACGAGGTCAATTTACTGGAGATAAACTAAGTCCAGCTCAACATGAATTTCTAAGAACAAAATCTTTCCATGGTTTTGACAACGATGCGGAGATGATTAAGGTCTCTATTATGAACTTGTACCTTCATAACCTTGCACAGTCAAATGTAATTAACTTTGACGCCCTTACTCTCCCAGAAGAGAAAAAACATAAGTACGATTTAATTCTCGCCAACCCTCCATTTGCTGGAAGTATAAATGTAGATTCTATCCAAGAAGATATTGACTTGAGCACTACAAAAACTGAACTTCTTTTTTTGAAATATATGTATGACCATCTTGCTGATGGAGGCAGGACTGCCGTCATTGTGCCAGAAGGTGTGTTATTTGGTTCTACGGGGGCTCACAAGAGGATGCGTAAGCTTATGATGGACACTTGTCAGATTGACGCAGTAGTCAGTCTACCGTCAGGGGTATTTAAACCATATGCAGGAGTGAAGACTGCAATTATTTTCTATACGAAAGGCGGAAAAACAGACAAGGTTTGGTTTTATGAAGTTAATGGAGATGGATATACTTTGGACGATAGACGACTAGTTGATGAAAATAATAATAACTTAAAGGATTTATCATTGGCTTTTGAAAGCAAGAAAGTAAGTTCTTGTAGTTGGTTTGCTACACGAGAAGAGGTTGTAGCAGAAGATTATAATCTTACCGCCTCAAGATATAAAACAGCTTCAACTGAAGTTATAAATCATCGTGATCCAAAAGAAATTATTTCTGAGGTTATAAAACTTGAGCAAGAAATATCAGAAGGATTAACTAAGCTCAAAGGCAAAATATGATATGGCAACTAAATTATTCAAACTCTCAGAAATATTTGAATTTTCAAAGAAATCTCACAGGAAGGCAGGAGATGGTTTAAGTGTAGGTAAGTTTCCTTTTTTTACCTCTAGTCAAATACAGAGCAAATGGTTTGACCAGGCTGATTATAATAAAGAATCTATTATTTTAGGTACAGGTGGTTCTGCGAGTATTCATATTGCTGATAATTTTTCTACCAGTACTGAC
>JAYWGA010000050.1:0-2427 GCA_043778525.1 bacterium | reverse complement strand
TGCCCAAGGTGGCCGCCGCCCTGTCGGCGCTGGACGCGGGCGCGCCGTTCGCGGTCATCGCCAGCGGCATGGAGGCCGGAATGGTCGGGGCCGCCGCGCACGGTCAGGGCGGAACGCGGCTGCTGCCCTGATCTGGAAGGGGTGCATAATCTATAACGCATTTTACTAAAATAAAATTTTATTCAGCATTAATCCATTTATTAGCATAACCTAGGCCCAAAGCAATAATATTCCCCGAGCCAAGTCCCAATAAAATATTGAGATTGTACACTGTACCCGCAGCCTGTTCAGCAGCTATTTTCTAGTTAATTAATTTATTTTTAACATTCTAAATTTCTGACACACCCAAATCTTTAAAGTCAGGTATCTGTAACACTAGTCGATTATGCTCGAGAAAATCCTCAGGGTACAACAATCTCAAACGTTCTTTGACCTTAATCATGTAGAATACTTCTGCTGCCCCATTCCTCATCATAAACATTGTCACCAGAGTAAGGTTCAAAATCCAAAGAAACTACTCGTAACTCTTGTAAAATGTTTCCTATAAGAAGAATGTAAATATGATGAACAAATTGAATATCAAGACCAGTATTATTGTACGAGGGATCACGTAGTTATAGAATTTACTAGCTCCTAACAGTTTACCAGTGGTATCAGCTATACCTACCACCAAATTTACCAATGTGTTCCAAAAACTTGTAGAAAAGTTAGTCGATGTACTAGGCTGATAGAAATTATATATAAAGCTAATTTGTAAACTATTTTTACCTTAAGCGAGAACATAATTGCAGGGATGACTATGTAGTCCAGAACGTTTGACACGTATGCTTTCAGTATAATAGTTTTATGTGTTTTAAAAGCCTAGATAAAGTCTTCATACTCCAACTCAGACTTAGGGTTTTTATCGATGATGTTATCAAGCAAAGGGTCGTCTTTTAATTCTACATTTTTTTCTCTGCATCTATTTTTCCAACCTGAGAATTTATTTAGTCAAAGTTGGCATATTATGGAGACAGTGCATATTCCTACTGCAAATCCAAACATGCATAAGGCCTTGTGAATAATTAGCTGGTTGAAATAAATGGAAAATTTTGGTGGGAATATACTTCTGAGAGGGGGGAAATTCTTAAGGCGATTACAAGAAATCGGAGGACCATAACGATTATATTGCTGAACCCTGTGCCAAAATAATAGACACTTGTGTATTTATCTTTGAAAAGAACTAGGATTTGTAGACAATATGAATTCTGGACGTATTGAAATATGGATCCGATTCCAAATAGAGTTAGGCATGTTAGAAATGAAAATGAGTTGTTTGAGTATTTCTAAGCTGGTATTAGAGTAGCAGTTATAAAAGTGCTACACAACAAAGTAGAAATCAAATTGCCATTACTCAAACTAAAAAAGCTCATTTTTTTCTGCACGATCACACTAATGGGTACTGCAATATTCCCGGGCATGATACTCCAGAAATAAAACAGAAAGTCGCTGTACTGTGCTTGGTAGTAATCCGCTTCTGATAAAAACACAAAAAAAGGGGTCAAACTCATCATCCCATTTATAAAAAAGTATAATAGTAAAAATCTGTGACTAGGCTCTTGCTTAGTTGAAGATCTTTTATCTTTATTCACCATTTTATTTTATTTTTTTAAACAAACTTTTTAATTAAAATCTAGTCATTAAGTCCGTATTATTTTTTTCTTTGAAAAATGGATATAATTTTCTAAATTAGAATGCTGTATATTTTTGTTGAAATTATTTTAAATAGAAGACATAAGTATATTAAATCTTGTTAAAAATTTTAGATTAAAGTTCATCAATACAACCTTCGAAGAAAAATAGCCCTTGTATTTTTGGGTCGATCTTGAAAGGTAATCCAACTAACATAGCAGGAGTTTCTGCGCCTTGGTCTGCAGTTTTAGGAGCACCTGTTCCTTTTGTCATATCAGTTTGGCACCATCCTGGACAGCAAGCGTACATTTGGATATTTTTGGACAATACTTCAGGCGTCTGGCTTTTAAGATAAGTCTAAATTAGTTAGTAGGTGGTAAAAATTAGTAAAGATTACCCATATGGAGAGATACAACTTACTGAGGCTGTACACACTATCTGCCCATAGTTTACAATTTTGAACACTCTTTAAATCAGAATGGCAAGCAGTGGCTATATCGATGAGACGAGAAATTGATAGGTTGTTCTTATAGTTTGATAATTCTGATTTTACTTGAGGGTTTCTTTTTTCCAATATGCTTAATGAGCCAAGTTTTGAAGATATCATTATTACTTTGCCATCTTCACTTAACAAATCTGCCGTTAAAATATCTTCAGTAAAAGCTAAAGTATTCCAAAAATTAGTATTTAGAGTTTGGTCAATAATGCCATAGGTTGCTTTACATCTATAAAACACACCTGCATTATTTACAAGAA
>JAYWGA010000049.1:0-2443 GCA_043778525.1 bacterium | reverse complement strand
AAAAGTAATTTAGATTTTTATAAATAAATAAAAATAACAGTATCAAACCCCCGAGTATGAGTCGGGGGTTTTGTTTTTGTGGATGTGGCTTTGATCCGTCAGATCAATTGCCGGCGAGTTCTTTGCCGAGCTTTTTCTTTTGGAAAAGCCAGAGCTCAAGTAAGATCTTCGGGATTTCCATCAGGGAGTTTTTGTACCCGAATGGATTCCCTTTCGTCCTGTGGAACTTTACCGTCCAGCTTTCACTCGGACGATAAAGCAAAAAACAGAGCCAAGCGCGCGGTATGTGCTGCCAGGATGTGGCAATATGCACACAAATATTTCTATTTTCCGCATATCTTCGCAAGGCCTCTTTAAAATTTGCATCAATTTCATTTCCGGTACCCCATGTAGGCTCACCGGTAGTTATCTGGTTTCCAGTCAGGACCATGTCGGGCAGCTCGATCACAAATTCTGCCGAACAGAAAATCATATTCAGGAGTTGTCCCTTCAGTAGCTTAAGTCTCAACCAGGCTTCATTTTGCACCTTTGGGTCAAATTTTTCCATCGGCAGAAAGAATCCGATTTCGATTAGGGAATTTTTCTTTTGCATTTGCTGCAGTCCTTCTTCTTGATTTTAATTAAGCCGACACATTTGCCAGCGACTAAAACAAATATAGCATAAATAACTCCAAAATGTCAAGTTTTAGACTTTTATTTTTAAGCTTTCAATAGCTGTGCTTTTTTGTTATTATATATAGACTATGCAAGATAAAACTCCAGAAAAAACTATAAATGAAAAAGAAGAAGAAGTGCTACAATTTTGGAATGAGAATAAAATATTTGAAAAATCGACTTTAGAAAATGGACTCACCTCTAAAGAAAAATATACTTTTTATGATGGGCCACCATTTGCGACCGGCATGCCCCATCATGGACATCTTTTGCAAAGTTATATAAAAGACTCGGTACCGAGATACAAGACAATGAAAGGTAAGAGTGTGCGCCGTGTCTGGGGCTGGGATTGTCATGGCTTGCCGATAGAAAACTTGATAGAAAAAGAGCTGGGCCTAAAAAATAAAAAAGAAATAGAAGAGTATGGACTAGAAAAGTTTTACCAAGCTTGTAATGACAATGTCTTGCGCTATGAAAGCGAGTGGAAAAAAATAATACCAAGACTAGGGCGATGGGTAGATATGGATAAGAGGTATATGACACTAAACAATACCTACACTGAGTCTGTGTGGTGGAGCTTTTCGGAGCTTTATAAAAAAGACCTAGCCTATGAAGGGTATAAAGTAATGCATGTATGCCCTAGATGTGAGACACCGCTGGCCGCGAGTGAGGTGGCGAGTGAGTATAGGGACGTGACGGATATTTCTGTGTATGCAAAGTTTGAACTTGAAAATGAAGCTAATACTTTTTTACTTGCATGGACTACCACACCCTGGACGCTGCCTGGCAATACTGCCATAGCTGTAAATAAGGATGTGGAGTATGTATTTTACGAAAGGGTTGCAGAAGAAATTCTTACAAATCAAATAACCACTTTACCTAAATTTGAAACAATAATAGTTGCAAAAAGCTTAATGCAAAAAGTTATAGAAAATAATTCTAGAGGAGAAATATTTTTTGAAAGTAGTATCAAAAAAATTGTTAAAGGTTCTGATTTAGTTGGCTTGAAATATAAGCCAGTGTTTGATTATTTTAATAATCCAGAAGCCCTGGAGAAAATAAAAAACTCAGAAAATATTTATAAAGTTTGGCATGCCGATTTTGTGGACGATAGCATGGGTACAGGTATAGCTCACGAGGCGCCTGCATTTGGGGAGGATGATATGAATCTCGCTATAGTAAATAATATACCAATCATAAAGCATATAAAAATGAATGGAGAGTTTATACCTGAAGTTTTAGACTTTGCAGGCTCATTCGTAAAAGCAAAAGATGACTACACTAGCGCTGATATACAAATAATAAAATGGCTGGCTCACAATAATAAACTTTTTGCTAAAGAAAAAATAGTGCATTCATATCCGCATTGTTGGAGATGTGAGACACCGCTTTTAAACTACGCTACTAGTAGCTGGTTTGTGGCTGTGTCCAAGATACGCAATAGACTAGTAGAAGTAAATCAAGGTATAAAATGGACACCAGAAAATGTACGCGATGGCAGATTTGGAAAGTGGCTAGAAGGAGCTCGCGACTGGGCAGTGTCACGCAATAGGTACTGGGGAGCCCCAGTGCCAGTCTGGAAGTCGGCTGACGGCTCTGAAATATTTATACCAGGCTCGCTAGATCAGCTAGCACAAAAGTCTAAAGCTAAAAATAAATATACTTTTATAAGGCATGGAGAAACAGAGACTAATCTAAAATCTACAATAAGTATAAACCAAAATGCAAATGACAGTCTCACTGAAAAGGGTAGGGAGCAAATAAAGAATGCTGCTCAAAATCTAAAAGA
>JAYWGA010000048.1:0-19795 GCA_043778525.1 bacterium | reverse complement strand
ATGGTCGCAAGATGAGTAAGAGCTTTAAAAACTTCACAGACCCTGTGGAGCTTGTAGAAAAGTACGGCTCCGATGCTGTGAGATACTATCTACTCTCTAGCCCGATAGTAAAAGGTGAAAATATAAAATTTACGGATGATGGAGTAGCTGATGTGTATCGCAAAAATATTTCTAGATTATTAAATATGCTAGTACTTTTTAACACTTACAAGCAAGAAGCCGGCTTAGAAAATATATCGGAGGCAACAATTTCAGAAAATGTTTTGGATAAATATATTATAGCTCGCCTTAGAGAAGTAAAACTAGAAGTAGAAAGTGGATTTGAAAATCTAGAAATAGACAAAGCATTTCGTCCTGTAGAAAAGTTTATTGATGACTTTTCGGTATGGTATGTGAGGCGCAGTCGTGACAGGATAAAATCAGATGATAAAAATATTCAAAACGAAGCTCTGTCTACTTTTAGATTTGTACTGTTTGAATTTGCAAAAGTACTAGCACCTATTATGCCTTTTACAGCCGAGATATTGTGGAGAGATTTACGTGCGCCGTACGATATAGAGAGTGTACACTTATCAGCGTGGGATGGATTTGAAAGAGGGGAGGTGGCTGAAGTAGAAGAGAAGGCAATGCTACTACATACAGAGATGACACGCGCAGCCATATCGCTAGTCTTGGATCAAAGAGTAAAGGCTGGTATAAAAGTAAGACAGCCACTTTTATCTGCCACACTGCCCTTGAAATATAAAATATTAAGCGACGAGTTTTTATTTGAAATAAAAGATGAGACAAATATAAAAGAAATAAAATTTACAGATGATGAAAGTGTAAGTGAGGCAAGTCTAGATACAAACATAACAGAAGATCTCAAAAAAGAAGGTGCACTGCGGGAGATAATAAGAAGCTTACAAGACAAAAGAAAAGCTTTGGGACTAAATGTGTCAGATAGAGTAAGGGCTAATTTTTCAAACGGCATGATAGACTTTGAAAAAAGTGTAATAGAAGAAAATAGAGAGATACTAGAAAAAGAAACTGGTGTAGTAGAAATATCTTTTGGAGCAGAATTTGAAATTACAAAAATTGACAAAAAATAAAAATTAAATATAATTAGCTTATGATAAAAAAAGATGAAAATGAAGAAGTTTTGACAGAAGAAAATGCTGTAGAAAATACAGAAGAATTGAGCTATGAAGATTTTACAGAAGCAGGCGAATACAGTGAAAAAACTGCAAAAGATAAAATAAAAGCACTCCGTGAAAAGCTAAAAGAGTCGGAAGCTAAAGCCAAAGAATATTTAGACGGTTGGCAGCGCGCCCAGGCTGATATGGTAAATGCAAATAAAAAGCAGGCCGAGGATAGGATGAATGTGATAAAAATGGCAGGCGAGAGAGTGTTTGAAAGTATAATCCCGACTTTTGATAGCTTTGAAATGGCAAAGGCAAATAAAGAAGCCTGGGAAAAAGTGGATGCAAACTGGCGTGTGGGTATAGAATATATATTTTCAAATTTGCAAAATGTGCTAGCAGATGATGGTCTTAAAAAATGGGCACCGAGTGCGGGAGATACTTTTGATGTAAATACTATGCAGGCGGTAGAGGAGATAGAGACAGATGATGAGGCTAAAGATCACACAGTAGAGTCTCTTGTGCAGTCGGGCTACAAGCTATACGAAAAGCTTCTAAGGGAGGCAAAGGTGAAGGTGTATTTAAAAAAGTAAAAAACTTTGCAAAAGTTTTGGAAAATGGTATATATTAAGTATAGATAAAAAATACAAAAAATGATTACAATTATTAAAAAATTAAATATAGTTTTTTATAAAATACATGAAAATACAATGTATGTATTTATGTTTGTAGTATATTTAATTTTGAAAATAAAGGTAGCTGTAGAGCATGTGACCAAGGTGGCTAAAAGTAATGTAAGTAAAGTTTTTAAAAATATAAAAAATAAGTTTTTAGATTTAGTAAAATATTTAGAATTTATTCTAATAAATAATTTTTTAAAAAATAGTAAAAACAACTTTGTATATTTGCAAATAAAAAGTAAAGAAAAAGAAAATTATTATAAATCTTTAGCACCACCAAAAAATATTTAGCATTCTGTGTCTAAAACAAGAATTAATTTTCTCATTCTTTCGAAAACGCAAGCGCCCTAAAGGGTGAATTCTCAAGAATTCAAAAACAAATTCTTGTTTAGGATAAATAATTAAAATTAAAAAAATTATAAATTAAAAGTGATTAAAAATAAAAAATAAAAATATGGCAAAAATAATAGGAATTGACCTAGGTACTACAAACAGTGCAGTGTCTATAATAGAAGCGGGCGCCCCAAAAATAATAGAAAATATAGAAGGTAATCGCACTACTCCGTCTGTGGTGGCGATAGCTAAAAATGGCGACAGACTAGTAGGTCAGCTAGCAAAGAGACAGTCTGTGACGAATCCTCAAAACACGGTATACGGTATAAAAAGATATATGGGACATAGCTTTTCTGATAAAGAAGTGCAAAACGATATACCACTAGTGCCATATAAAATAGAAAATGATGGCAACAATGGCCCGACAGTCCGCCTTGGAGATAAAGCCTATAGACCAGAGGAAATATCTGCGATGATACTATCTAAAATAAAAGCTGACGTAGAAGCAAAGACTGGGGAAAAAATAACAGAGGCAGTGATAACTGTGCCAGCATACTTTAATGACGCACAAAGAAATGCGACCAAAAATGCAGGAGCTATAGCTGGCCTTGATGTAAAAAGAATAATAAACGAGCCAACAGCAGCAGCCCTGGCTTATGGTTTTGATAAAAAGCAAAATCAGAAGATCGCAGTATATGACTTTGGAGGAGGTACTTTTGATATATCTATACTGGAGATGTCGCCAGATGTGGTGGAGGTAAAAGCGACAGACGGAGACTCACATCTAGGAGGGCGCGATATAGATAGGGCGATGATAAAATTTGTAGTAGATGAATTTAAAAAAGAAAGTGGTATAGATGTATCAAAGGATCCACTAGCTTTGCAGCGTATAGATGAGGGCTGTGAAAAAGCAAAGCATGAGCTATCGACTACAGTAGAGTCCGAGCTAAATATCCCATTCATCACATCAGGCAGTGATGGACCACAGCACTTACTTATGAAAATAACCAGAGCAAAGCTAGAGGAGATAGCGAGACCTTTTGTAGAGAGATCTATAGAAATAGCAAAGAGGGCGCTAGAGAGCTCGGGAGTGGCCAAAGCTGATATAGAAGAAGTGATAATGGTAGGCGGACAGACACGTATGCCGATGATAGTAGAGGCTGTAAAAGATTTCTTTGGTAAAGAACCAAACAGATCTATAAACCCAGACGAGGTGGTGGCACTAGGTGCGGCTGTGCAGGCAGGAGTACTTTCGGGCGATGTAAAGGACGTACTGCTACTAGACGTGATACCTCTATCTCTCGGTATAGAGACCTACGGTGGCGTAATGACAAAGCTAATAGAAAAAAACACTACAATACCAACCCAAGCCTCACAAACATTTTCGACGGCGAGTGACAATCAGACTTCGGTACAAATACAGGTGCTCCAAGGTGAGCGCCCAATGGCAACTGATAATAAATCATTAGGCAATTTTAACTTAGACGGCATACCACCAGCAGGACGTGGAGTGCCACAGGTGGAGGTGACTTTTGACATAGATGCAAATGGCATAGTCTCGGTAAAAGCCAAAGATAAAACCAGTGGCAAAGAGCAGTCTATACGTATAGAGGCTTCGTCTTCACTTTCTAAAGAAGAAATAGAAAAGATGAAAGCCGATGCCGAAAAGTATGTAGACGAAGATGCAAAGAAAAAAGATGCGGTAGATATAAAAAATACTGCAGAGCAAACTGTGGCTGTAGCGCAAAAAGCTCTAAAAGATGCAGAAGGCAAAATAAGTAATGAAACTAAGCAAGCAGTGGAGGACGCGGCAGCTAAGGTAAATGCTGCAATAGCTGGAGGTGATGCCGAAACTATGAAGACAGAGACAGAAAATCTAAATACCGTAATGCAAAAGATAGGTGAGGAAATGCAAAAAGCTAATACAGATAGTAGTAATGAAACTCAAAAAGCAAATGAGAGTGAAGTAAAAAATGAAAATGAAACTCAAAGTGAAAATAGCGAAGAGAATAAATAAAGTAAAATGATAAAAGTAAAAGATTTAAGTTTTGAAAGCTATTTATCTGCAGCGCAAATAGATGCAGAAATAGAAAGAGTGGCAAGCAAAATAAACGAAGACCATAAAGATACAACACCACTTTTTATAGGAGTGCTAAATGGATCTTTTATGTTTGTGTCTGATCTGATGAAAAAAATAAATCTAGACTGCGAAATATCTTTTGTAAAGATGCAGTCCTATGAAGGCACAGAGAGTACAGGAGAAATAAAAACTAGTATAGGGCTAAATGTAAATATAGAAGGACGGGACGTGATAGTGCTAGAAGATATAGTAGATACAGGAAAGACACTTTATGTGTTTATCGAGGAGTTAAAAGCTTTGAATCCAAAATCTATAAAATTAGCCAGTCTACTGCATAAAAAAGAAGCTACTGTATATGACGTACAAATAGATTATTTGTGTTTTGAAATATCAAATAAATTTGTACTGGGGTATGGACTAGACTATGATGGACTAGGTAGAAATATTCCTGAGATATATTCCTTGGTGGATTAAAAATAAAATTAATTACCTTTTATTTTATTCAAAATTATATTTTCTATAGATTTTGTGGGGGTTTGGTTAAATTGATTTAGCTGGCCTACTGTATTATTGAAAACACTTAAATATGGCACAGCACTCTGATACACACCATAAATAATACCGAGCACAATAATCCACTTAAAAATAAAAAATACATTTGAAAAGCGCCTCTGTGTGTTTATGGCTTTTAGCATGTCATGGTTTTCTCTGGTTAGGGCTATTAATTCTTTTAAGATTTTGTCTTGATTATCCATATTGTGGTTTTAAATTATAAAAAAAGTATAACATATTTTGATTTGAATACTTTACACCTTTTATGGTAAGATGTATAAATATATGGAAGAAAATAAAAAAGTAGACAAACAAATAGTGGTAAGATTTCCACCGAGCCCAACAGGTGAGTGGCATTTTGGCAATGTCCGTACTTTTGTATTTAACTATCTTTTTGCAAAACAAAATGGGGGTAAAATAATAATGCGTTTTGAAGATACCGACAAAGCCCGCAATAAAGAAGGGTCAGAAGAGTCTCAGCTAGCTATACTTGCGGCTCTTGGGCTTGATTTTGACGAAGGGCCGTACAGACAAAGTGAGCGCACACATATATACAAAGAGTATCTACATAAAATGGTAGAGAGCGGGCACGCATATGAAGGGGAAGAAAATGCAGATAAAACAGGTAAGGTGATAAGGATAAAAAATCCAAATAAAGAAATAACTTGGAATGATCTTATTAAAGGAGAAATAACCATAAATACAAACACTTTTAAAGATGATAGTGGTAATACTGATTTTATTATAGGCAGATCTATAGATGATCCGCTTTATCATTTTACTGTAGTGGTGGATGATATGCTCATGGGTATGACACATATATTGCGTGGCGAAGATCATGTGACTAGCACCCCAAGGCAAATACTGATACTAGAGGCTCTCGGTGCGCAGGTGCCAGAGTACGGGCATATGCCCACAATACTCGGAGAAAATAAAAAGAAACTAGGAAAAAGAAATGGAGCTCTACCTGTACGTACTTATTTAGAAATGGGGTATCTGCCTGAGGCGCTTTTAAATGGTATATCGCTGCTCGGCTGGAATCCAGGTACAGAGCAGGAGATATTTTCAAAAGAGGAGCTCATAAAAACATTTACTTTAGATAAAGTACAAACTCACTCAGCTGTGTTTTCTGGAGACAAATTAGACTATATAAACAAAGAGCATTTAAAGCTTTTGAGTGATGAAGATTTTATAAAAGGTGCTTTGCAATTCTTTTCCGCAGAAGAAATGGAATATATAAATAATAATCTAGAAAAAAATATAAAAATAATTTTAAAAGTTTTTAGGGAGAGGATTTCCAAATACATAGAAATAGTAAACTTTTATAGAGAGGGTGAAATAAATATGTTTTTTGATGTGCTTTATAATATAGATTTAAAAGCTTTTGATAAAAGCAAAATCACTTTTAAAAATAAAGATAAAGAGCAGAGCCTGGAGGAGGTAAGAGAGATGCTAAAACAAATAAAAGCCAAAATAGAAAATATAAATAAAGAGGATTGGAGTGTGGAAAATCTAAAGGCACAGATTTGGGACTGGTCGGCAGATTTTGGCCGTGGCTTTGTCTTGCATCCACTGCGCACAGTGATGTCACTCAAAGAAAAGTCACCAGATCCGTTTACTATTATGGAGATAATAGGTAAAGAAGAAAGCTTACGTAGATTTAATATTTTTATTTAGCTTCTATTATGTCTGTAAATTTAAAATTACAAATAAAGAATTGCCCTACTTGCAAAAGAGATTTTCACAATAGAAAATCTTGGAATAGCCGCAACATGTGGGACAAAATAATATATTGCAGTACTGGATGTCAAAAAAATAAAGACGTAAAAAAGTAAAATAATTTATGCTAAAAAAAGAATTAAATAAATTTATAATAGAAATGAACGAGAGCACTCGGACCAAAATAATAAGGGCCGCGCTCGCCGATGATGTGCCTTTTGAGGCTATCTATTTTGAGTACAAGTTGACTGAAAATGAAGTAGTGTCTTTAATGAAAAAGAATTTACCAATTAAAAAATTTATAGAATGGCGAAAGAGAGCTCGGGGTAGTGGCCTTAAAAATCTAAAGCAGACAAGGATAAAAAAAGAAATATTAAAGAAAGAGGAAAGTGATATAAACTAAAAATATAATAACAACATGAAAGCAATACTAATATATCCACATCAATTATTTGAAGAAAACATTTTATTAGAAAAAATAAATAAAAAAGAAGACATTATCTTTTTAATAGAAGATGAGCTTTACTTTACTCAATATAATTTTCACAAAATAAAAATAGAATTTCACAAAAAAACTATGAGCTTTTATAAAAGCTTTTTGGAAGAGAAAAATTTTAAAGTAAAGATTATTTTTGGAAAAGAACTAGAACCAGAAATAATAAAAAATAAAATAAACAAGATCTTTTATTTTAATGTAGTAGATGACCATCTCGAAAAGAAAATGCAAAAGTTAATAGCAAAAGAAAATATAGATTTTGAAACATTTGATACGCCTATGTTTTTGTGTGAAAGAGCAGACTTGGGAAACTATAAAGCAACACAAAATACTCATAAGAAAACTTTTTTTATGAAAAACTTTTATCAATGGCAAAGATTGCGACTAAATATTTTGATGGATGAAAAGAAAAAACCTGTAGGTGGCAAGTGGAGCTTTGACGAAGACAATAGACAAAAAATACCAAAAGATATTAAAATACCGCAAGAATTAAAATTTAAAAATAATTTTATTTACGCTACAAATTTTGAAGATGCTAAAAAATGCCTTCAGCAATTTTTAAAAGAAAAGCTAAATAATTTTGGACCGTATGAAGATGCAGTCGTAGACAGTGAAATTTTTTTATTTCACTCGGTGCTCTCGCCATATCTCAATGTGGGCTTACTTACTCCAAAATACGTTATAGATGAAACTATAAAGTTTTATGAAAAAAATAAAAAAGAAAATATTCTTGATGGAACCTTACTACAAAGCACAGAAGGATTTATAAGACAGATTATAGGATGGCGCGAGTATATGCGTTTTGTATATATAGAGCTCGGTAGCAAATCTCGCACTAGCAATTACTTTGATGCTCAAAGAAAAATACCAAGTAGCTTTTGGACCGGCAAAACTGGCATAGAGCCAATAGACAATAGTATAAAAAAAATAAAAGAGACCGCCTACGATCATCATATACCGCGCCTCATGATAATGGGAAATTTTATGAATCTATGTGGTTTTCATCCGGACGAAGTGCACGCATGGTTTATGGAAAATTTTATAGATGCCTATGACTGGGTCATGGTGCCAAATGTGTATAGTATGGCGCTATATGCCGATGGAGGACTCATAACCACAAAGCCATATATTTCAGGCTCAGCTTATGTTTTAAAAATGTCTAATTTTAAAAAGGGTAAAGTAGAAGAAGAAAAATCTTGGGACAAAATATGGGATGCGCTTTTTTGGAGCTTTGTGGGAAAGCATTTTGAAAAACTTTCGGGGGAAGGGCGACTTGGATTTATAGGAGTACAATACAAAAAAATGACTGAAGAAAAAAAAGAGCAACATCATAAGATGGCAAATGAATATTTGGAAAGACTGAATTAGTCTTAAATTTTATTTATATTCTGCACTGTCTACAGGAGCTTTTACTATTTCTACTTTTATACCCACAGAGCCAAGCAAGGCAACGAGCTTTTCTAGAATAGAATCCAAATCATCATTTGTTTTATTTATATCTGCAAATACTGCTTTTATTTCTATTACAGTTTTTTGCATCTGAGCCATATTTGACTCAGCGCCTAGCTTGTCTATTTTGACTATTATGTTTTCTAGTTCGATTTGCTTACTTTTTATCAGTGCTTCAGATTTTATCAGCAAGTCACCAGACTGGCTCACCTCTACTATGCCTTGGTTTACATTTTTTAGAGCTGCTTTTATTTTTTCTAGATTTTTTAGTCTTTGGTCTAGGTTAGCTTGATATACTTTTACAAAATCCAATAGTTTAATTTTAAATTTACTTGATTTATTTTTGTCTAGATTTTTTAAAACTTTAAAATCAGAATGTTTAAGTTTTGAAACTTTTATTTTTTTAATAGGAGTAATTTTATACAATTTTAAAATCGTAGTGGTAGAGTTTGTGGCCATGCTTGTAGTGGCTGGTATGTCGCGCACAGCATTATTTATTGGTGTATATGTTTGAGGGGCTTGTGCAGCGCTGGGCAAGTTTGTTATTTCTACTCGCCTAGCTTCTACTCCTGGAGCCGCAGTCTGCACAGTTTCTCGTGAGCTTCTTGTTTGTTCAAAAGCAAATGAAGGCACAGGACAAAGGGCTAAAATAAAGAAAAAGATTTTTATAATTTTTGTGTATTTCATAACTTTAATTTTACTCCTATTTCAAATATATGCAAGACTTTTTAAATAAAATATACAGATTAAATGCTATAATATAATACATGTCTTTAATAATTTTTACACACGTAGTATTTGCAATCTGCACTTTATTTTTAGGTGTAGTATTTTATTTGCCAAAGTATAAATACCTCTGGGAAGGGCAAAGTATATTCTTATATTTGTATGCCCATATGTTTACTGCTTTCACTGGATTTTTCTTAGGGGGATTTGGCCTTACTGCTATTTTATCTTACAGTCCATTTAAAGTTTTATCAGCCATCACTATTTTTGCTTTTGTACTCACACTGCTAGCATTAAAAAAGAAAAATTATGAAAGAGCAAGATCGATAATGCTCGGTACTTATATCGGACTTTGTATTGCCTTTGTGGGTACTCTTTTTCCACTTCGTATCATAGGTAGTTTTTTATTTTTTGATATTTTAAACATCTCAGAAAGTCTGGCTATAAAAGTATGGCAAGTTATTTTCGCACCCGCGCTGATTATTGGTATTTATTTTATTATCAAAAATGATGTGAGGAGAATTAGGAAGAATAGAATAAATAAATAAAATATTTATGAAAAATATTTGGATATCAGGGAGTGTAAATAGTGGCAAGAGTACAGCTTCTAAATCCTTAGGTTTAAAGCTAAAAATGGCTGTAATCGAGCTAGATGCTTTTTCGGAGTTTGTAGAAAATTTTATGAGTTTCGAGGAATATTTAAAATTAAACTATCAAATAATACCTGAGATTGTAGAGATTTACAATAAGAGAAATATCGGGGTAATAATTGCCTATCCGCTTGGTGTTGAAAATTATGAAAACTTAAAAGCTCAACTAATAAAATTTAAAATATTTACTCTAGACCCTAGCCTAGAGATTGCCTTGACAGAGCGAGGGGGTAGAAAATTAAATAATTGGGAAAGAGAAAGAATAAATCATCATTATGATAATAATGTAAATGACAATTACTTTTCCATTAGAATAGATACTAGGAATAAGAGTGTGGAAGAAACTGTAATTGAGATTATTGATTATCTAGAATAAGTACTTGACGTATAACTATATCTGTTGCGGAGATAGTGAGATTCGAACTCACGGAGGGTATAACCCCTCGACAGTTTAGTAAACTGTTGATTTAAACCACTCATCCATATCTCCAGATAGATTACATTTTAGCATACTTTTATCATATTTCGTATTTTTGCAAAGCTGCATCTTTTGTGCTATAATGTTTTTTGTAAGCCAAAGAAAAGAGGTATCAAAATAAACCCTCTCGAGGTATCTAATATATTATATAGAGAAGACGACTTTGGTTTATGTTATTACATAAACTATGCCAATTACAAAAAGTAAAAAAACAGAAATCCTTCAAGGTTTGACTGATCTTACTGCCAATGCAAATTCAATGGTTTTCGTATCTTTTAAAGGAATAGATGCCAATGAGCAAGTAATCCTAAGAAAGAAACTTAAAACAGAAAATGTAGGCTATAAGGTGGTTAAAAAATCTTTGATAAAAAGAGCCTTGGGAGATAAAAGTATATCAGGTGAAATGCCAGAGCTTCCAAATGAAATTGCTATAGGATATGGAGCAGACTTACTCGCACCAGCACGCGAAATCTATGAATTCCAAAAAATTTATAAAAAAGGATTTCAAATAGTTGGTGGAGTGTTTGAAGGAGTTTATAAAAGCCGTGAAGAGATGATGAGTATCGCGACCATTCCAAGTCGAGAAGTACTATTGTCGCAAATTGCTTTCCTTCTAAAGTCTCCGCTTCAGCGTCTGGCGATTGCCGTAAACGAAGTATCTAAAACAAAATAATTATAAATTTAAATAATAAATATATGTCAAAATTTGAATCATTCCTAAACGACCTAGAAAGTGCATCAGTACTTGAACTTAATGATCTTGTAAAAGCCATTGAAGAAAAGTTTGGTGTTTCTGCTGCTGCCGTTTCAGCTGCTCCAGCTGCGGGAGGTGCTGCTGATGAGGCTGATGCAAAGTCAGCTTTCACAGTACATCTAGTATCTGCAGGAGACGCCAAGATCGGTGTTATGAAAGTAGTAAAAGAAGCTCTAGGACTTGGCCTTAAAGAGGCTAAGGATCTTGTAGACGCTGCGCCTGGTGATCTTAAAAAAGATATGCCAAAGGCTGAAGCTGAGGCTCTTAAAAAAGCATTGGAAGAAGCTGGTGCAAAGGTTGAGCTTAAATAATTTAAGCAAAAACAAATATAAAAACAAAAACCTATAGAAACATGGGTTTTGTTTTTGTTTATTTTGTGGTATTGTGTATTTAGTTTCGGAGGAATGACCTACCGAAAAACCAAAGGGAGAATACCATGCTAAGAGGTTTGAGCCTTATACATCAGGGTAAAGTGCGCGATACTTATGCCATCCCTGGAAGGGATGACTTGCTGCTGGTAGTTGCTAGCGACAGGGTCAGTACGCACAATATCGTGCATGCAAGTGAAATCCCTGGCAAGGGAGAAATCCTCACAGCTATCACGGTCGGTTTTATGAAAAAGCTGGCTCCAGTGCAGACACATCTTGTGGCTTCGGGAAAGAGTATTTACAATTATCTTCCCAACATATCAGACTTGTATCCGACAAGCCTTTACAAGAGGGCGATTGTAGTCAAAAGACTCGACATGATACCTATCGAGTTTATCTTTCGCAGTCGACTCGCGGGCAGCCTTTGGAAAAGTTATTCCAGTGGCGAGGTAAAACCTTACGGAACTAATTTGCCAAAACGTCTAGAACTCATGTCTGACATACGAGATGATAATATTCTTCCGATGTTTACCCCAACAGACAAGTCGGAGCATGACGACCCGCTCGAGGCGGCCGAAGTGGAGCTCCAATATCCAGAAGCTTATAAAATGGCGCTGGGTATTTACATGATGGGCTGTATATGGGCAAAGGCAAGGGGCATCGAAATCATTGACGGCAAGTTTGAGATCGGTGTAGATCCCAAGACCGGTGAAATGGTCTTGGCCGATGAATGCCTCACCCCTGACTCATGTCGTTTTGTGAGGAGCGAAGATGTCTGTGTAGGTCTTGAGCCTCCCTGGATGGACAAGCAAATCTTGCGAAATGAAGCTGAGAGGGTCTGGGGTAATAACCAAAAACACCCGTTAGTCTTCAGTTCAGAAGCGTGCCTGAAAACCATCAAAATCTATAAGGAGATTAAAAGAATATTACAAGTCTAAACTCCCAATCACCCAAGCGCGAGCCGAGCAAGATCACCCTTTTGCCCTGCAAGCGACTGGGTGATTTTGTTTTGACCCAAAACATGATAAAATGTAAGTATAATCAGAAAAAGATAAAAAGACAGATATGCTAAAAGATATAGAAAAACTATTTGGAAGTCCAGCCCGCGTACGTGTGATGAGATACTTTTTATCTCATAAAGATGAAGTGGTGGCAATTGAAAACTTGCCAAATATAACAAAAGTGCCTCGCGCCGCCATCACAAAAGAACTGACACTTTTAAAAAAGCTAAACTTTTTGCAAGAGATGATAATCGAGGAGTTTTATGAAGGTAAAAAACAAACCAAGAAAAAACCAGCAGTAAGGCTAAACAAAGATTTTTCATACAATGACACTCTCGCTACAGTGTTACTCGACTTTAGATTTATAGATCAAAAAGAAATCGTGGAAAATTTTAAAAACTATGGCAAGGTAAAACTACTTGTACTCGGCGGTATATTTACACGAAGTGATAAAAGTAAACTAGACATACTAGTAGTAGGTGACTCTATGGACAAGACTGGAGTAGAAAAAGTAGTAAAAAATATAGAAGCCGAAATGGGTACAGAGCTTACTTTTTCTGTTTTTGAGACAGATGAATTTAAATATCGTATGGAGATGTATGATAGGTTTCTGCGTGACTTTTTAAAGTCAGATGTACAGCTACTGGTAGAAAAGATATCCACAAGATAGAGTATTTATTGTTTAGTATTATTTTATTTTTGTACTATACTAAAAGCATAACAAAATAACCATCTATCATTATGCAAAACTTAGTAAATCAATCTTTATCCGAACTCGTAAATAATATAATACTATATATACCAAATCTAATCGCAGCTTTGATAATACTAGCCGTAGGTATTATGATAGGTAAGATTGTATACCAAAGCTTTTTGTCTTTGTCTGAGTTGTTTCGTCTGGATGTGGTTTTTAGAAAAATGGGAATGCAAAAGTTTTTCCATGATGCAGGACTAGACTTCTATTTTCCGCACACCATAGCATTATTTTTTAAGTTTATAGTTATGTTTGTCGTGGTGATAGCGGCACTCTCTGTACTCGGGCTTGATGTGGTGGTTAATTTTATACAGTTTGGACTCATTCCACTTGTGCCAGCACTACTAAATATTTCTCTTATATTGTTTATATCCTTCTTTGTAGCTAGCCGCGTGAGTATGTTTATACTGCATTCTAGTATAGTAGCTAGAGGGTTTTCACCACTCATCGCTCGTATAGCTTATTTTACTATCGTATTTTTTGGTATTGTCACTGTGTTAGATTATTTAAAATTTGCTACCTTTTTACTAGGTATGATAAATCTAATAATGGTGGCACTACTCTTTGGCCTTGCACTTGCATTCGGTCTTTCTTTTGGACTAGGCTGCCGCGAGGAAGCGAGATGTATGATGAGATCTTGGATGGGAAAAGATTGCGATGATTTAGACTGCGGCTGCGATGATGACGAAGATGATTATGATTTCGAATGCTGTGATTGCAATTGCCTCGACTGTGATGGGGAATGTGGCGACTGTAAGTGTTGTGATATGGAAGAGGGTAAGGGCAAAAAAGATAAAGACTACGGAGATATAGAGCAGTAGTATTAAAAAATAAATTAAAATAACAAAAGGGCGAGGATTTCATCCACGCCCTTTTCTGTTTCGTCTTAAGCGCTTAATGGAAGATTTCTGCGCACGCGCAGTTTGTCTTCAATTTTTGCCAACAAAGGAAAATCTTTTTCTCCGCAAAATGTTTTACAGATTTCTAGATTTCCAACCTCTTGTGCCTCTTCGACAAGGCTTGGCAAGAAAGCCTGCACGACATTTCTTTGGCCATAGTAGTAGGCAAAAGTCACCCCCTGCATTTTTTGATCAAAATCTCCAGAGCAAATAGCAAAGAGTTTGTTTTCAAGAATATTCCTCCACCTCTCTCGCATGAATCCTCTTTTGGAAACTATGGAAAGTACGTAAATGTCTTCTTTACTCAGTGCATGCTGAAGTTCACTGTTGTGCATGTAGAGAAGGTAGGAGTAGACCGTATACCTCATACTGGACACTTTACCCCACCAGCTTTTACGGCTGTCATCTTTCATCATTTGAATGATGGGATCTACCGCGATTTGCATTGCCATTAAGCTTCTCCCTCAAAAGAGCGCCCGCCACAGCGGTGGACGATTAGTTTTTATTATACGCTTTTGTTTAGCATTGTCAATAAAGTGATTTCGTGTTATATTTATTTTGTGGCTATCGGTATGTACGCTTTATTTAGTAATATTTAAAGTGAGGAAAGTCCGAACTCACAGTCTTTTAGTAGACAAGCGTAGTTTGGGTAATGCCCACCACCAGCAATGGTCGAGCTGCGAACAGAAACGATCCTATTTATTTAGGCTGAAACGGCTAAATGCTTACGTGTGTGCAAGATCGTGCTTTTAAAGATTTATCTTTAATTGAGAATCGCTCGAGATATAAAGTAATTTATATCCTAGACAAATTCATATTAAACAGAATTCGGCTTATGAATAACCACAAATCAAAAAACACTTTCTAAATAAGTGTTTTTTGTTTTTTATAGTTTTGTATTTTTAATGAGCCACGGTAATTGCAAAAATATTCTGCACGCCAAATCTTTCCTGCAATGCTTTTCTGGCAGCAGCTATTGTTGCTCCTGTGGTAAAGATATCATCTATAATTATAAAAATACTTTCATTTGTATTTTGTAAATTATTTAAAATATCATACTCTTTTTTATTTAAATTATTTATAATAAATATTTTATTTATTATATTATCAATTCTTGCGTTCCTGTTTTTAATATGAGCTTGTTTTATTTTATTATTTTTATACAAAATATCTAGCAACTCAAAATTATTGCCAAAACTTTTTGAAAGCATTAACATTTTATTTATAATTTCTAGTGCATGATTATTTATTCTTTCATCACCGCTTGAAAGTGGTATAGGTATTAAGTATATTTTTTTATTTTCTGAGTAATTTTCTAAAATAAAAGTACTTATCTCTGCTGCAAAAAGCTCAGCCACACTTCTAGTATTTTTATACTTTAGCTGCTTCAATAATTTATTTATATAAATATTTTTGTATTCATATAAGGCATAAACTTCATATTTTTGTATTTTGCTTTGGGGTATTTTGCTAAAGCAAGCAACACAACAAAATTGCCCATTTTCTCCACAAATAAAACATTTTTCTGGAAAAATTGCATTAAGTATTTTGTCTGTAAAATTATAAAACATGTATTTATATTTATAATAACAGTATATAGCAAAGTCTGACTTTTTCTGGTATAGTACTACTATATATGAAGAAAAATCCTAAAGGTTTTATGAGAGGTCCAAAAAAAGATGTAGAAAATCCCCGCAAGTTTAGTGCTTTTAATCAGCTTTTGCTAGTTATTAGTATTTTTCTTTTAGTTGTTTTTATCTTTGAGCACTTTGCAAAAGCAGATAATAAACCTAAAAAAGTAGCTATATCAGAAATAGCAAAAATGGTAGCAGCCTCAGAAATAAAAATAATCGAAGTGGATGGACTAAAGGTATTTGCTAGAAATAAAAAAGAAGAGCTACTTGTGGCTAATAGAGATAGTCAAACTAGTATAGAAAGTACTTTGCTAGACTATGGTGCTACCAAAGAAAATCTGCAAGCAATAGAGATAAAAAATAAAAGTGAGAGCCCTTGGGCTATAGTACTTGCATTACTCCCTTTTATTTTCCCCATACTTATTATTTTACTTATATTTTGGATGCTCAGTCGCAATATGAAAGGTGGTGGTATGCAGGCATTCTCCTTTGGGCAGTCTAAGGCTAGGATAATAGATCCAAATGATAAAAATCAAAGAATAACTTTTAAAGATGTAGCTGGTGTAAAAACTGCAAAAGATGACTTGGAGGAAATGGTAGAGTTTTTAAAAAATCCTAAAAAGTTTTTGGATATTGGTGCTGTTATACCAAAGGGTGTGATACTGATGGGCGCCCCTGGTACCGGAAAGACTATGCTGGCACGTGCTGTAGCTGGCGAGGCTGGCGTACCTTTCTTTTATCTTTCAGGGTCTGAGTTCATTGAGATGTTTGTCGGCGTAGGCGCGTCACGCGTGCGAGATCTTTTTGCAATGGCAAAAAAAGCAAGTCCATCAATAATTTTTATAGATGAAATAGATGCTATAGGTAGAGCGCGCGGAGGTGGTACTGGTGGCGGCAATGATGAAAGAGAGCAAACTTTAAATCAGATATTGGTAGAGATGGATGGCTTTGAAAAAAATGAAAAGGTGATAGTCATGGCTGCGACAAATAGACCAGATGTGCTTGATGCAGCACTTGTACGCCCAGGTAGATTTGATAGGCGAGTGACACTCGACTTGCCCGATAAAAAAGATAGAAAAGAAATATTAGAAGTACAATCTATAACCAAGCCTAAAGATGAAACTGTGGATCTGCAGATCATAGCCGAGCGTACTATAGGATTTTCGGGTGCAGATATTTACTCCCTTATGAATGAAGCTGCGATAAGTGCAGCCAGGGCTAATAGAAAATCTATAAGTCAAAAAGATATACTAAACTCAATAGAAAAAGTAATACTCGGACCTGAGCGTAAAAACCATTTAATGCACAAAAAAGAAAGAGAGCTAACTGCATACCATGAGGCAGGGCATGCACTCGTGGGGTCTATTTTAAAGCATTCTGATCCTGTGCATAAAGTATCTATTATATCTCGTGGAAATGCTGGAGGCTATACAATGTCGCTACCTGACGATGAAAGAAAGATGCATAGTAAAAATAGCTTTTTAGATGAGATAGCCATGACACTCGGCGGTTATGCTACAGAGGAGCTTATATATGGAGAGATTACTACCGGCCCGAGCGGTGACCTACAAAGTGCTACCTCGCGTGCCCGTGATATGGTGATGAGATATGGTATGAGTGATCTAGTAGGCCCTAGAGCCTTAGAGACATCTATAAATAAAAGAAGGAATCCAAATGAAGAAGATGACCATTCGCAGGAGCTAAAAGCATTAGTGGACAGAGAGATAGAGCGTATAGTGCGCGAGCAGCTTGATATAGCAAGGGGTATAGTAAAAGACAAAAGAGAAATATTAGAAGCTATCACAAAAGAGCTACTCGAAAAAGAAAATCTAGAGAGGGCAGAGTTTGAGACTATACTTACACGTTTTAATATTCCTCTTAAAAAAGATTTAGTTTAATATTGTTTCAAAGTTTCAATCTTTATAGTTTTTACCAGTGATCTCAATAGACTTTTTTACCAGTATAGAAAGAGCGTCTACGCATACATCTTTCACAATATCAAAATCTTTAAACAAAGATAGCTCTGTGCAGCCGAGTATTATTTTTTCTGCACCTTTTTCTTGTAATTGCTTTATGCAAAATAAAATCTTTTCTGCATCAAGCTTGCCCGTATTTTTTATATCTTCATAAATTAACGACATGACTAATTTTTGTGTTTCTTCGTTAGGTAAGATTATTTCTAAATTATTTTTATCTATTTCTTTTGCGTATATTTTGCTGTTTATAGTGGCATCAGTTGCTAGTAATCCCACTCTTTTTATTTTAGGATTATTTTCGATTATATTTAAAATAGTTTCTTTAGGCATATTTAAAATATTTATGTCAGTGTAGTTTATAAACTCTTCAAAAAAGGCATGAGAGCCATTGCAGGGTATTGCAATATTTTTTACTTTTAAATTATTTAAAATATCAAAATCTTTTTTTATTTGTGATAAAAATATTTCTTTTTTATTTGTATCATTTACCGCCTCTACTCTGCTTATCATACTAGCATGGTTTAGTATAATTATATTTATATGTCCATTGTCTTTGTTTGCTTCTGTGTGCTTTATTATTTGATCATAAAAAAAGCTAGTCGCGAGCGGTCCCATTCCACCTATTATTCCTAAGTCATAATTATCATTTATTTCTTGCATAGTATTTTTTGTTATTTTTGTTCCATATAATATTTTAAAAACTTTAAAATATGTCCATATAGATTTAAATATAGATAATAATATCTTTTGAAAGAAAAATCTTTTCGATAAAAGAGGGGATTTACCGCTTGTCTTTTTATTATCATTTTTAACAAAAGTTTCAACTTGCTTTTATCTTTTATATATATGAACCCGAGAAAGAGCGGAATAATGGAAAATACTTTTTTATTTCTTGCAAGCAGTAGCTCTGCTTCTTTACCGTAAATAATATCATCTACTAGTATTTTTGCCATATTGTATCCTGCAGCCGTCACATGATAATGGCTATTACCTTGGCGAAGATTTATTTCAAAAAACTTATAAGTATTATCTTTAGCGTCATATTTTATATCAAAGTTTGCAAAGCCAGTGTAGTCTACCTCTTCAAGAAACTTTTTTGCAATCTCGCATACTTCTTTATTATAGTCATTGATTATTACTGCATGATTGCCCCTTGCTGTTGGTGTGTGCTCCTCAAGTAGTATATTTGCAAAAGACATAAAACTCACTTTACCTTTTTGATTTACGTAGGCATTTAGCACATACATATTGCTATCTGCACCTTTTATATATTCTTGCAGTACGAGGCTACCAGTGTAGCCACTATTATAAATATTTTTAATTTCTGCATTTAGGTCTTCTTTGTTATTTACAATATATACTTTCTTTTGCCCTATAAATTTATGTGCAAAGAATGCTGGTTGATCGCTAGGTTTTAGCACCAAAGGATACTCAGAAAGATTTACTTTATTTTCTAAAACAAAATTTTCCGCATTTTCTTTATTTATAATAAAAGTTTTTGGATATGCAATATTTTTTGCTTCACATATTTTATAAAACTCTTCTTTATTCATTAGCTGCTCCGCTTTTTTTATATCTACGTATGGTGCAATTATATTTTTAGCAAACTCGCTTTTATTTTGCATTATTATTTTGAGCATAGTATCTGAGCAGCCTAGCAGTATTATTTTTGTACCATTATATTTATCTGCTATTTCATTTATTTTGGGTACTAGCACATTCTCATCTTCCATTTCATCTATTTGTATAAAATCCAATATCTTGCTTCCTATTATTTGTGTGACAACAAATTTACCCAGCACTATACTTTTAATATTGTATGCCTCATGAAATTCGCGCGCGAGACTGTAGGAGTTCAGATTGGCTCCAAGTAGTACTGGTATAAAGGGCATCTCCGTAAACTTTTTCATATTTTTATACATTATAACAATTTAAGCAAAATATTGCTCATACCAAATAAGAAAGCAATAAATAGTCCAGATCTTGCGAGTGTTATTTCTTTTACCTGTTTTGTGTTCATATAGTATTTTTAGCAGCTCACTTGTTTGAAAATATTTTTCAGCAGTGCTGCCACTAAAATACTTTTGCATTTCTGTTTGATAGAGATCTGTTTTTAGCCAGTCAG
>JAYWGA010000047.1:0-2458 GCA_043778525.1 bacterium | reverse complement strand
ATATCGGCATATTTTATATTCAAAGAATCTAGCTCTTTGAAAGTGTCTATACTTATTAGCTTATCAGATCCAAAAAGAGAAATTATTTTCTTTTCTTTGATGATGTATCCTAGCAAGTTTCTATCAATACCAGCAGATGCTACAGTGCTGTATATTTTTGTATTTAGATCTGAGTCAGGTAGTACTGTTGCACTTGCTGTATTTATATTATTTTTGTACTCCATACTGCCTTGCAAAAGCTCACTGGAATACATTTTAACCTTGCCATTATTTAATCTAGTACTCTCTTCTGGATAAATGGTAGGATAAAAGCTAATCACTTGTTCGTCCGAAGTAGTACTGCTACCGTAATTTGTTTTTATGTAATTTATCGGCGGAGCAAGTGTTGGGCTCACATCTAAAATATGTGTAGTGGTGCCGTTTACAATTATTAAGGCATGCTCTTGATAGCCACCATTTCCAAAACTCATTTGTGTATAAAGTTTGGCTTTCATTTTACCACCCGAGTTTTCTGCGATAATTTTTAATTTATATATGCCATCTTTTTTAAGATCTCCAAGTGTTATGTTATCTATTGCAGTGGAGGACTGACCCCTTCCTTGATTTGCAGTATATTCTGCAAAATAATTTTCATAGGGAGCTTTATTTAAAGTACCTAGATTTGCTTTTTGCACAAACTCTTTTTCATATATGCTTTTATCTTTTACGAGGGCCAAAGTATTTTTATACACTAAATACATTTCTTCTAAAGTATTCGCAGAAATTTTTATATTATTTTTATTGTACAAATAGCTAGCCACAAATCTCATAGACTCTTTTTTACTACAAACATCTTTATCGGTGGACACATTACAAACATCTTTTAAATAGCTAGAATTATTTGCCAGTGTAAAAAGTAAATCTATTTTTGATTTGCTATTTAATTTTACAGCATTTAGCTCATCAAAGGTTTTTTCAGAAACATAAGATAGACTTTCTGCATTTTGTTGTAGACTCAAACCTTTGTTTATTTTTTGATACTCTACATCTATGTTTGTCTTAGGTACGATAGTGCTTATGGTAGTATTATATTTTTTAACCTGACCAGTAAACTTAAAACTGATATTCAAATTCATTTTTTGATCTTTTGGATATATATGGTACGTCGAAAGGATTCTAGGGTAATAAGTACCGTCGTCTGTAGCAGTACCAAAAACTTTATAGCCAAACTTACCTCCACGCTTTATTTGTTCTTTTACTATTTGCGAAACGTCTGCTACATAAAGAGGATAGCCGGCTGATGTACCCTCTACTTTTGTGACTACATTTAAAATACTAGTACTGGCGTATTTTGTACTAGTAGCTAGATTTATATCTTGCAGCATGCCAACATTAAATTTAAAAGTTGCAGGTATTTGATCTCCAGGAAAACTAAGTACGGCTGTATCAACTTCAAAACCATCATACACAGGCACAGACCAAGTTGGTATAAAATTTGTAGTATAAGTTGCTGAGGTATTTACTTTATAAATAGGATGCCAGTTTTGATAGTAGTAGTCATAAAACAATTCAGGCTGCCCTGTATTTGTATAACTCATATACATCTCTGTATCTTTTTCTCTATCATTAAAAACTTTTTTAAAAGCTTTTGGAGTGTAGATATTTTCATCGATTTTTAAATCTGCCTTGTACGCAGCCCAAATCTCTTGGAGGCTACCGGTAGAAATAAAAATATTTTTTTCTTTAGCTGTTTTTACAAATAAAGATTTTAAAGTATTGTCTCTTTCACATATCTCTTTTTTGTTTTGAGCTATACTCTTGCAAGCGTTGAAAGTAAAGCCAGAAGTAAAGTGCGGCAATACCAGTCTGTCTATTTCTTTTTTTGTGACGGTCGCTAGGCCCAGGAGATTTTTTATTTCTGTATATGCCTCTTTTGACATATACATTTTTTGTAGGGCTTGTGTGCTGGTAGATACGAGTGCGAAATCATCAAACAAAGTATCTCCTATATAGCTACTAGTGGCTGCAAATGGATCTTGGCTCACATTTTTTATTTTTATGGTTTCTTTTATTCTCTCACCTGCCACATCATATACATATTTAGTTTCAAAATCTTTATTATTTGCATTGCTTAAAGTGTTTTTACTAGACCAAGCATATTCATTTTTTTCGTCTGAAAGAATGTTTCCGTTTAGGTCATAGCTCATTTTTGTGCTACCTATTAGTGATGGGGCGTGTGGATTTTTATAGTCTGAGCCATCATAAATATAGTTTGTAGAATCTGAATTTAAAATATTACCAATAGAGTTATAGCTTAGATTGTTTACTACGCTCAGCCCCTCTTTTTCGGAGAGGCTAGATTTTATAAGTCTGTTTAAAGTATCATACTCAAAATTGCCTTTACTTTTAAAGTTTTTGTAGTTATCATTTTTTTCTATTATATTACCTTGTAGATTGTACTTTAAAGACTGGCCATATA
>JAYWGA010000046.1:0-2472 GCA_043778525.1 bacterium | reverse complement strand
AAATTAGGTGCTATTTGTGGAGCATTTTTTACTTCTTCATTTTTTATTTCAAAGAAAGTTCTTTTCGAAAACCCAAAACTGCTGGCAAAAAGATTGCTAGGGAATACTACCAGGTTTGCATTATAGTCTCTCACTTTGTCATTATATCGTAGCCTTTCCACATTTATGCGATTCTCATTGCCTTCTACTGTGGTACCACCTATGAGGCCTCCTAGTAGCTCTGGTGTCTTTAGATTTGGGTACGCTTCTCCCACCGCTGCGCGAGATAGTAGTATGCCGTTTAGAGCACCGCCGTAGTTATTTGCAGCTGCTACCTGCGCCTCTGTGTTGCCACTTGCGGCTGTGTATATTTTGCGAGCGTCGGTGATCAGCTTTATGGCTTCTAGCTCATTTTTGTTTGCAGCTTTTATAGCTCCCACAGACTGCTGTATAGAGTCAAATCTCCTCTGCAGCACAGAGTCTACATTTGCCCACTGCGCATCTATTTCTACATTTGCTTTGGCTAGTGTATTGTATTTTGATACTGCATAAAATGCTAGTAGCGCAATAGCTCCTAGTACTACTATTAAAATTTTAGTTGAGTTTTTCATAATTTGTGTTTAATATAATATAATTTTTATTCAGTTAATTCTTTTATCTTATTTCTAATTTGCCTGTCACCTCGCCTATACCGTCCGTGCCGCTAGTACCTCTAAAGGTTTTGTTGCCAGTATTGCCTATAAAATAAGTAAGTGAGACAGCGGTAAACATGATAGTGAGGCCGATAGTACCCCAAAGCAAATGACTACTGCCCTCTTTCATACTTTTTTCTCCACCATTTTTAGTGGTATAAATGAATTTCATCACACCATATAGAAAGTATACTAGCGCAATAATAAATCCTATTTGTATAAGAGGATTTATTATACGTCCAAATACCTCCTGCCCAATGCTATCTACTGTATTTACTAGTGACGAGCTATCATTCATTTTATATTAGTTAGATTGGCTTGGTAGACTAGGTGCTACTATACGAGTAGAGCCGTCAGTATTTACTCCGACCACAGATCCGAATAATCTTATTAGTCCATAGAGTCCAAAAAGAACTGTAAGCGCCACAACTCCCCATAGTAGATTTTTTCCACCATTTTTGTCTTCTTCACCTCTAACTTTCTTCCAAATAAATAGGAAAACTAAAAAGAAGAATACCACAACAGCTGCACTAGGTATTATTATGCTTAATAAACTAATCAAATACTGAACAGTACCCGCAGCCTCCACAATAGGGCGACCGTAAGTCAGCTGACCTTGTGCCATAGACATAGCTGGTAAAGAAAGCAAAGAAAGTCCTAAAAATTTATTCATATTTATTATATTATATATTATTTTATATGTTTACAAGTATATCATAAATATAGGCATATTTGTCAATCTGCATTACCTTCATTAATTGATTTATAAAAATAAAACGCTCGGCAGTTTCCTGCCGAGCGCGTTGTCTTGTCTTTACCGCCGAGACGATCACTTGTTGCGAGCATCGCTGATTGCAGCGTCCTCTGCCATGCGAGCACTTCCATACCCCTCAGCTGAGCCTTTGGTATGGTCTTCAAGGACAACTTGGGCTGACCAAGTATATCCCTTGCTGTCCGTAGCCCAACCCTTCAGAATTTCCTCGGATGGAGTAGGCCGCCGAGATGTAGTCTTTATAAGACGCATTTGAGAATCAGACATGATTTGTTCCCCTTTCTGGGAGGCTTTTATCTAAGTAAGATAGACACATCTTAACATTATTTATCAAAAAGTCAAACATATTTAGAGATTTAAAAAAACTATATTTTCTCTTTACAATAAAACTAAAGATACTATACTATAAACATATGACAGACAATTTCAAAAAACTTTTAGCAATGTGCTTTGCTGTAATGCTTCTTATTGCCATTATTATTTACGGATTAAATGTAGCTAGAAATTCAAATTATTTAAACAATAATACAAATAACAATAATCAAGTAAATACTGGGGAAAATAAAGATAATATAAATATAGAAAATAATACAGAAGCAAAGCCTGGTATAGTCGAAGAAGGTACGGCTTTTACCTCTCGCTCGGTGAGTGGTGGTGGTGATACTCCCGGCTGGCTCATATCTGTAAATGAAACGCAGCCAAATGTCTTTACCGGCAAGCTACTCGCAAATGAAGGGGTGAACACTTATGAGCTATTTGTACAAGAGCAAGATGGATTTTTTACTGGAGATGCTAAAAATAAAAATGAAGTAAAAAAGTTTAGCTTTCAAAAGACTATCGAGGCCTGCAAAGATAAAGATGGTAATACTTTTGAATATAGCTTAAAGGCAAGCTTTGATGGAAAAGTACTAAATGGCTGTGGTGGTAGCGCTGTGGCGAAGAAGTAAGATATGTTTTAGACATAGGAAATAATATAAATAATTAATCTTAAAGTTTTCTTAAGGCAAAAGGCGGCTCCCTACGGGAGCC
>JAYWGA010000045.1:0-2487 GCA_043778525.1 bacterium | reverse complement strand
ACAGTTGGCTTAGGCCTCCGAGAAAGCCTCCTCACGGAGGCTTTCGCAATTCAAAAGCTCATTTATTGATTTTGTTAAAATATCAAACTCCTCTTTGTTTACTGTAGCCAGTTTTCTACTTAATCTTTTTTTATCTATCACTTTTATTTGATCTACTAAAGCATAAGAAAATTTTTCACCATTAGTTATTTTTATATAAAATTTATTTTCTTTGTATTTTGAAGTGGTGGGTACTATCAAGAAAGTATCAGGAGAAAGTTTTTTCAAAATTACTACTGGTCTTTCAAAATTTACACCTTTGCCGTCCTGCTCCCTGCCTACATTTACACCCACTCCGCACCACCAAAGCTCTCTTTCTAATACATAAAAATCTCGCCCTAAGTCTTTTTGATTTATAACTTTTTTTTCTTCATTCCAAATGTCAAACTGTTTTGTATACATATTGTGCGGGCAGAAAGGATCGGACTTTCGACCTCTGTCTTATCAGGACAGCGTTCTACCACTGAACTATGCCCGCAAAGCAAATTCTTAAACATTTTACCACAAAAAACTACTTTTTCAAAACTGGTTTACACACCCTATCCAGCTCTTTTTCATCCTCCTTGCTTAGTTCCAATTTGTCTCCACTATTTAGATAATGCATTATAGAGACACTGTTCTTAATATGATTAAATCCTCGTGCATGCCCTAGCTCATGAGCCAGCACTCTTTTGAGATCTATCTCACTACTATACTGAAAAATAGTTATCTCTCTTTTATTTGAATCATAGCGCCCCTCCTCAAAAGCTTTTTTAGGAAATTTATTATAATTACCCACGCTTTGGTTTACCTCTTTTACTAGATTATTGTTTTTGTTTATTTTAGCATTTAGTTCGTCTTGGTTTTTGTTTAATTCATCTTTTAAAGTATTTACAATTTTAAAAGTCTCTTCTAGCCCAGACTTTTTATTTTCAAATTCTTTTATTTTATCAGCGCTGCCACCACCTGAGTCATTTATTATTTTTACTTCAGCATTATATTTGTCTAGCTGGGCTTCATATTCTATTTTTACTTTTTCAAATTTACTTATTTTTTCTTCATATTCTTTTTTAGCATTTACTATTTCTACATTTACAGTATCTATTATTTTTTTATTTTCATCTATTTCTTTTTTTATCATATTTCTTGCTATGGTATCTTTTTGCCTTTTATCAAAAGTAAATTTTATTTTTAATCTCGCATTATCATCATACTTAAAAAGCGTCTTTTCACTTTTATCATTCCATACGCCAGCTGCAGCTTCTAAATGTTTTACAAGGTCATCTTTGGACAAATTAAATCCTTCATCTATTTTGGATATTTTATAAAGTATAGGAGCATTACAAGACGAAGATCTTTGCCATACTTTTTTGCTTATTAAAACACTACTACTGGCAAGGCTGCTACTGGCAGTCGTGGTGCTTTGCGCATTTGTAAAACAGAAAAAAACTAAAGATAAAATACTTAGAAAAAATAATTTAAAATGCCGAGTTTTATACATCTTTTTATTATAACAAATAATGCTTTTATGTTAAACTTTTATACATAATATATATGTATTCCAAAAAAGTTATTGCTTTATTTTCCCTCGGCTTTATTTCATTTTTTTCAGGACTTTATGCATTTACAAATGGCGCAAATATAATAGATGTATTAGGTCAGACAGACGACAACCTTACCAACCCGGGAGCTGTTTTAAACAAAGCTGGTAATACCACAAATAGCGGTAGTAATGTAAATAAATTTGGATTAAAGGGTGCAGGCGATGTAGCTGTGGACACTGTGCGGCACAGGCTATTTATAGCCGACAAAGGTAATAACAGAGTACTGGTCTATAATCTAAACACTAATAATACTGTTCTGGATCGTGTCCCAGACTTTGTACTGGGTCAAGATAATTTTTATTCTGGGAATGAACAAACGCGTAGTGCGATCTCTCTTAATGAGCCTGCTGGACTCGCATATGATGCCATAAATGACAGACTCTTTGTCTCTATCTACGTGAGTCATCTCGCAACTGGGGCAATTACATGGTAAAATGTCCAGAAGGGCCAATAGAGCTATATGATGGTAGTGGCAATGTGAATTATAGATAATAATAAAATATGAAAAAATACATACTAAAAAAAGCTTTCGGTAGACTTAAAAAATCAAAATCTAATTTCCCAATTCAAATAATATTTTCTAATGGAAAAATAACTAATCTCTCAGACAAAGATCCAGAAATAACAATACACTTTAAAACACAGGGTGCTGAAATTTATACTCTCTTACTTCAAAATATTGGCTTTACTGAAAAATATAGAATTGGGCAAATAGATATTTTAGGACAAGATGCGCTGAGAAAATTGGTCAGAATGACTTTCGAACTAAACACTCATAATAAAAAAAGCTTCAACTTAATAGCTTATACTTTTAAATTCTTTCAAGAAAGAAAGTTAAATAATAAAAAGTATCTACAGGAGAAAA
>JAYWGA010000044.1:0-2533 GCA_043778525.1 bacterium | reverse complement strand
CAAAACCTTCTGTATGTATGTAAGTTATTTCTTTTATTTTTAGAGAGGTCTCTAGGGCGATAGGCATACACAACCCTTTTCCTATTATAAAAATATCTTTTTTATCTTTATATTTTTCAGCTATATTTTTTATCTGTGAATGTAGATCTTTATTTTCTATAAAACTTTTAATTTCTTTTTTAAAATTTTCAAAATCTTTTTTATTCCCTAAATCAAATAACGCCATTACAGTCGCGAGCTGAGCAGTAAATGCTTTAGTTGATGCTACCGACACCTCTTTACCTGAGCCAATAGCAAAGACTCTATTTGATATTTGAGCTAAGGTAGAGTATTGATTATTTAATATGCTATATACTTCACCTCCGCATTCGATTACCTTTTTTGCAGCAATGATGGTGTCTGCTGTCTCACCACTTTGAGATACTGCAAAGAGTAAGGTGTTTTTACTTATTATTTTTTCGAAAGAGTTAAACTCATTTGCCGGTATTGCCTTTATATCTATACCGTTTTTAGCACCAATGTATCCTGCTGCGAGACACACATGATACGCAGTACCACAGCCAGTGAATATTATTTGTTTATTTTTTAAAAAATCTTTATCAAGTGCGCCAGTAGACTCATAGGCGCGAGCTACAGTATGCCCCTGATCAAATATTTCTTTTAACATAAAAGTGTCGAAGTCTCCTTTTTCTGAAATCTCTTCTACTCTTTCTATTTTTTCATAGTTAAGGGCTTCTATTTTATCTAACTCTATCATCTCACTATCTTTTACTGTGTATATGTTTTTAGCGTATGCGAGTAGTCCAGACACATCAGATGACACTAACGCATCCCCATCATCTGTCCTGCCTATATATAGTGCCGAGCCGTTTCTGGCTGCAACCACTTCACCAGTGTGTGTGTTTATAAGTATAAAAGCATTCGATCCTTTTACTTTACTAAATATATTTTCGATACCTTCCTGCTCTATGAGATTTACAAGCACTTCGCTGTCCGTCTCTGAATAAAATTTTACACCCGCATTTTCAAATTTTGTTTTGTATTCCAAATAATTTTCAAATATACCGTTATGCACTAAAACAAATTTTTCTGCAAAAGATTTGTGTGGGTGTGTGTTTTCCAGATTTACAGCACCATGGGTAGCCCAGCGAGTATGTCCTAGTGACACATCAAAATCTGACTCCCCTGATATACGAGTTATCTCTTTTTCAAAAGTCTCATCACTCACCTTACCTACTCTTTTATATAAATTATTTTCTTTAGTAATTGTATTAAAAGAAAAAATGCCAAAACTGTCATAGCCCCTGTACTCCAAATCTTTTATACCTTTATAGGCTATGCCTAGTGTGTCTATTTTTGTATCACTTTTATTATTTTTGTATAAGAATATTCCGCACATATATTTATTTTTAAGCCTGCATTATAACACACTATAAAATATATTACAAGTACTTCACCTTAAAAATTACAAAACATAAGACTAAAGGAATAGATCTATTTCTCCTTTATAGAGCACTGCGTCTACATCACTAGTTTCTTTATCACTTTTATGGTCTTTTATGAGTTTATAAGGGTGCAGAGTATACGAGCGACGCTGTGATCCCCATTCTATCTCTCGACCTTTATTAAAATCTCCAGTAAAACCTGCTATTATTTTTTCTTGTTTTTCTTTTTCAAACAAATATAGTTTGGCCCGTATTATATCCATAGCTTTTTGCCTATTTTTTTCTTGCTGCCTTTCTGTTTCTACTTGAGTAGTGATACCGGTCGGGGTGTGGGTGATACGCACTGCCGTCTCACGCTTGTTTACATTTTGTCCACCAGGACCACTAGACTTTGAAAAAGTAATTTCCAAGTCATCTTCTTTTAAATTTATATTTATATTTTCAGGTAGTACTGGCAATATCTCAACATAAGAAAAACTAGTCTGACGAAGAGATTTATTAAAAGGTGAAAGCCTGACTAGGCGATGTACACCAGTTTCATTTTTAAGCATTCCATATGCCCCCTTACCAAATATCTCCATAGACACATGCCTAAAGCCACCTATGCCAGTTTTAGATTCTGAAAGTATTTCGGTAGTCCAAGATTTATTATTTGCAAATTTGAAATACATCTCAAGCAAGATGCGGCTCCAGTCCTCAGCATCATCTCCTCCCGCACCCGTAAAAATATTCAAAATACAATTGCCCCTTTCTATCTGCCCCTCAGCAGCCAGAGCTTCTTTTAGCTCACCGTATCTTTTTAGTATTTCCTGCGCCTTTGTTTTGTCTTCCCAAAAACCTACCCGCAGCATCTGCTCATCTATTTCTAAAATCTCTTTTTCTATATCTTCTTTTTTCATATTAGCTGAGTATAGTCCCCTCAAATTTATTTTCCAAAATTTTATTTAGCATACCCTTTTCTAGCTTGGCTACATATATAGGTAGGCCATGCTCCTCGGCTAGCGATATAGCCGCTTTGTCCATCACTTTTATATTTTCATTTTCAAATACTTGCTTGTACTTTAAATTATCATACTTCACTGCATCAG
>JAYWGA010000043.1:0-2541 GCA_043778525.1 bacterium | reverse complement strand
ATTCCGTTTATTGTGCTAGTGAGTATTTGAGTACTAGTAGCATAGGAAAGAGATGAAGTATTTATTAAAGCAGTACTAGTAGCTACTCCGTTTACGCTTGAGTAAATAGTGTTTGTGGCTGAGCGTATGTCATTGCTAGAAATTATAGAACTTGTTGCTACTACTCCATTTATAGTACTAGTTAAAATATTTCCTGAAGCAGACTGAGTAAATGAATTTATGAAGCTTATTACCGCACTAGAGATACCGTTTATTATGTTTGTGAATGTGTTTGAGGTGGTAGAGACTGTGTTTAAGTTTATGATACTAGTAGTAGCTGACACTCCATTTGTAGAGTTTGTGATTACGTTTGCAGCGGAGGATAATATGTTTGAGTTTACCAAAGTTGAAGTAGATATTACTCCGTTTACAGATGAGGTGGCTATGTTGCCTCCTGTAGTAAATGAGTTTGTAGTACCATTTGCCAGTAAACTAGAGATATTACCTATACTTGCGTTTGTGATTGTAGCATTACTAGAGATTAGGTTTGTGGCTGTTGCATTTGTAGCTGTTAGGTTTGTAAAGAAGGCTGAGACTGCGTTTAATAGAGAGGCGAAGAAATTGCTGCTGGTTGCATTTGTGATGCTAGCGTTTGTACTAAAGAAGTTTGTGGTACTGGCATTATTTGAATAGAGATTAGAAATAGTACCACTAGAGATGGACAGGTTGTTTAGGCTAGTTGCTGCAGCTACTCCGTTTACTGTGCTGGTGATAGTGGCTCCTGCAAAAGTAAGTGCATTTGAGTTTATTAAGCTACTAGTACTCACTACTCCGTTTACACTGCTTGTAGCTACATTACCTCCAGTAGTAAATGAGTTGCTAGAAATAACAGACGTAGTAGAGACCACTCCGTTTACTGTAGATGTGAGTACATTACCAGTCACACTTAGTGTAAAGCTATTTATAAAAGAAATAATATTACTAGCTACTCCGTTTACAAAGCTGGTGAAGGAGTTTGTGGTAGTAGAGACTGTATTTGTGGTAGTAGAAGTAAGTCCTGTGAGTGTAGTGGTAGACACTTTACCATTCACAGTACTGGTAAGTAGGTTTGTGGTCGTGGCAAAGGTAAGGCTATTTGTAGTTCCGCTTGCAATCAAGTTAGACAAATTACCTATGCTTGCATTTGTGATTGTTGCATTTGTTGCAGTTAAATTTGTTGCAGTTAAATTTGTAAAGACAGCTGAGATTGCTGATATGGTATTTAGTACTAGATCAGTGAAAGTTTGTAGTAGTAATCTGCCACTTGAGTCTGTACTGAGGTATTGAGCTTTAGGTGTGATTATTTTAGTCACACTGTCGGCAGAGAAGTTAGTTACATAGATATTGCTAGCAGAGTCAAAAACTATGCCATAAGGACCAGCGCCAGTATTGGCAAATGTGCTAGGTACTCCAGCTGGGGTTATTTTTGTTACAGTGTTTGAGCCAAAATTAGTGACATAAAAGTTTCCAGTTGTGTCTGTAATTATGTCTACAGGATTAGTACCAACTGTAGCAAATACGCTAGGTACTCCAGCTGGGGTTATTTTTGTCACAGTGTTTGAGTTAAAGTTTGCGGTATAGATATTTCCAGATGAGTCTATGGCTATACCATAAGGATTTGCATCTGTATTTGCAAACAAACTAGGTACACCAGCTGGGGTTATTTTTGTCACAGTGTTTCCTATAAAGTTTGTCACATAAAGATTACCAGCTGAATCAAATACGAGACGACTAGGGTTAGAGCCTGTGTTTGCAAAAGTGCTAGTTGCTCCAGCTGGGGTTATTTTGGTTATGACATTTGCACTGTAGACTGCTACATAAAGGTTGCCACTTGAGTCTATTACTATACCATCTGGTTGATTTGACGTAGTCGCAAAGGTACTAGTTGCTCCGGCTGGGGTTATTTTGGTGACACTATTTGAACCGCGATTTACTGTATATATATTTCCAGTCGAATCTATTGCTATGCCTCTAGGATTATTTCCTACAGTAGCAAACACACTAGAAGTAGCAGATGTCGTAGTAGTATAGTTTGCAAAAGTAGTAGTACCTGTAGTAGTAAAGTTAGATATGCTACCACTGGCGATAGATAGATTATTTAATGACGTGGTGGCTGATACTCCGTTTATGCTACTATTAAGTATACCTGTTACGGCTGCAAAGTTTAACGTATTAGAATTTACTAGAGTAGAAGTAGATACTACTCCATTTACACTAGAGGTGGCTATGTTGCCTCCAGTGGTAAATGAGTTTGTAGTGCCATTTGCGAGTAGACTAGAGATATTACCTATGCTTGCAGTTGTGATTGTAGCATTAGCTAGTATTGAGTTTGTAGTGGTTGCATTTGTAGCTACTAGGTTTGTGGTGGTGAGGTTTGTAAAGAAGGCTGAGACTGCTGAGAGTATAGATGAGAAGAAGTTTGAGGATGTAGCGTTTGTAAAGGTTGCATTACCTGCATAAAGATTTGAGATAGTACCACTAGAGATGGATAGGTTGTTTAGACTGGTAGTTGCTATTACTCCG
>JAYWGA010000042.1:0-21213 GCA_043778525.1 bacterium | reverse complement strand
TATCAAAAATAAATGACATAGTAGCTTTGCGTATAATAGTAGAAACTATGGAGGACTGCTATAAGACACTAGGCTCAGTGCACAGCGAATACAGACCTATGCCTGGACGTATAAAAGACTATATCGCCTTGCCAAAGCCAAATGGGTATAGATCCTTGCATACTACAGTATTTACAAAAGATGGCAACACTGCAGAAATACAAATACGCACTAAAGAAATGCATGAAGAAGCCGAGTATGGTATTGCATCGCATTTGCATTATAAGGAAATAGGTAAAAATAAAAGTGCTCTCGAGATAGAAAAGAAAACTAGCTGGACAAAAGACTTGCTAGAATGGCAAAAACAAATAGAAGATAAAGATGATTTTTTAGTGCATTTAAAAACTGATTTTTTTGAAAATAGAGTTTTTGTCTTTACTCCTAAAGGCGATGTAATAGACCTACCAGAAGGCTCTAGTTGCATAGACTTTGCATATGCTATACACACCGATATAGGCAATAAGCTAAACAGCTCTAAGATAAATGGCAAAATGGTGGCCATAGATAGCAAACTACATCGTGGCGATATTATAGAAATAATTACAAATAAGAACAGTAAGCCAAATCAAAAATGGATAAAAGACTGTAAAACCACTTTTGCTAAAAAGCAGATACATAGGTTTTTGGAGCTCAGTAAAAGGGATGGGTTTTTTAATAAAATACTAGGTAGATAACTAGCCTACAAAAAACTGCGGAATACCAAGCTGAAGCCCAAAAGTCTGAGCTATGAGCGCAATAAGACCGTACACAGTAAACATAACAGTGAGCGCAATCAGTCCCCATATTATATAATTTTTTGATGTTTGTATTTTGTCTTTATTTGTAATATATCTAAAAATATTCCATAAAAAGAAAATAATAGCCAATGAAAATATAAGATAAAGCACAGTATTTTTAACAAGATCTTTTGCATACTCTGCAAGACCAAAAAGGTCGGAATCATAGCTCTGAGCGAAAGCAAATACGGGCAAAGACACTGTTAGAGTTAATTTTATTAAAAGTTTATTTATTTTTGACATAGTTTTTATTTAGATTTGATTATCTATAGTATATATTACTTTGCCCACTATTTGAAGGTACAAAAGTATCAGCCACCAGAGCGATGAGGCCATAAATAGTAAACATAATAGTTAAAAGTACAATAGTGTAAGTAATTTGCACTTTAAGACCTTTTGTATCTCCTCCACCACGGAGGGCAAAAATATATTTTACTATAAGCCAGAAAAAATAAATAATTGCAAAACCTGTAATAAGTACAATTGCAAAAGTTTCTATTATGTTTAGAAAGGCTATAAAAATTCCAACTATTCCATCTCCGTATTTCATATTTTTATTTTATTTTAATGTTGCTGCTATTATGGTTGATATTAGCTCAGCCGAAAGTACTATAAAAGCTCCAAGTAATACCCATTGCAAAGTATTTCTAGCTGCGGTGAGCTTTTCTGCCCTCCCTTGAGCGAGTATAAACAGCCAACCAGAGTACATAATAGCTAAAACAATAAAAGGTATAGCCACATATCTCACCGCCTTTACTACAGCCGAAATAAGCTCTGTGAGACTATCTGCTTCTATTGGATTTTTTATACCTAAACCTTGAGCTAGAGACATAGCTGGTAAAAGCGTAAAAGCAGACAAAGTAGAAAATATTATAACTTTTTTATTCATATATTGTTTTAATTATAACATTTTTTTATTTCAAAATACTAATTTCTAGGCTTTCCCACTTGTATTTTATCACCATTTTTATCTAATAAAAACTGCGGTATATCGCTGCGCACCCCTAAAGTATCTATTATGCTTTTGATTATCAGCCACGACCCGAGAATGATAATGATATAAAACAACCCAGCATATATTTGTTTTTTTATATCTGCTTTTTTTTCTGATATTTTTCCATATATCATTAGTTTTAATCCCAAAAACATAATAAACAAAGGAGTAAGCACAAGTAAAAGAGTAATCATAAATAGTAGTACGCGTCCGAGCACTTCAGTAAAATCTGCGACAGTGCATTGCTTTGACATATCCCGCCCCCCTTCATCACACACTGTGCCCTTGCTGCGGCCACATATCACCACATTTGGTAAAATACTACCATTACAGCTATACGGTGCCGCAAAGACTACATTTCCTGAAAAAGAAAAACTAGTAGCCAAAACTAAACTGAATAACATTTTTTTAAAAAAACTTTTCATATTTTTATTTATTATTTATTTGTCTAGAGAGTTCTTCTTGAGCATTATTTATTATTTCAGCAGGAGCTAGTGTTGATCCACTCAAGGCATCTGATATCTGAGAAAAAACAGTATCAATAAGTCTAAACTTTGGCTCAGGTACAAAATCTCCTCTTTGGGCTGATTTGTAAATTATATTTGCATCTACATTACTTTGAGAGACAGACAGGTCTTCAGACCTAGCTGGAGCCAGATTTAGAGTTTTAGCTATTTTTAGAGAAACTGGTGCACTACTAAAGTCAGAAAGTATTTTGCTAGAAAGTGCTACATTTTTATTTTTTTTGACCATTGCTATAGAATATACTTTTGCGTAGTTAGTATTTAAAAACTTATCAGAGTCGGCAGCTGGTACTGGTAGCATAGCTAGCTCATATTTTAGATTAGAGTTTTTTTCATCTATATATTTTTTGTCACTAGCAAGTCCAAAATATAGACCCAGATTTCCTGCTGAAAAGAGATCTCTGTCGACGGGTGCGCGTCTACTCCAAGTATATACATCTTCTAGATTTGGATTTATAAATGATGAGAAAAAATTAAAGGTAAGCTCGGACACTGAGCCATTGTTTAGTTTTTTAGGTATATCTTTAATCCCAAAAACAGATTCATATTTTTCTTTATAAACTATTTTACCCTTTTCATCCAATGGCTCAAAATCCCTTATTATCACTTGATTATTTAATTGTAAAAGTAAGCTTAATAATATTTCTTTAGCATAAAGTACATTTGAAAAAGTGCCCATAGCTATAGCTCTTTGTTCTACATTTTTATTATTTTTATTTAAACGAACCACCTCTTTCACAAAAATAGGTATATCACTCCAGGTTTTTGGAGCTTTTTGAAAACCCGCATTTAATAATATGTCTGTATTTACATACATCACAAGAGGATCTATAACTATAGGAAAAGCAAAAACACCAGAAGCACCATACATTTTATATGTGCTCCTAGCAAAAATATTTTTGTATGTCACTTCAGACATCTGACTACTATCAAAATTTGCAAAATAATTCCTCAGTGGAAAGAGTGTATTTTCGTCTGCTATTATCATATCAGGAGCAGCGTCTCTCGCTATGGCTTCTATTAGTTTGTCTGGTAGATTTTTATTTTCTATTTGTTTATATTTTATAGTTATTTTTTTGGCAGTTTGTGAATATTCATAGGATATTTTTGACATTTGCGATTCGGGTAGTGTACCCCAGATCTCTACCGTACCCTGCAAGCTAGCGTCTTCACCTCCACTAGAAAAATTGCTAGCTGCAAAAACTGCAATACCTATAATGCCTAGTCCAAAACAAATACCAACTACTATTTTTGTAAACAATGGAGACTGACTTTGATTCATATTTTAATTATTATTTATTTTAAATTTTTGTACATTTTCTGCTACAAAAAAATATTTATGCAAGTCTTTTTCAAAATTTTCTTCTTCCTTTATAGGATACACTAAAAACCCAGCTTCTTCAAACAGCTTTTCCACAGCTTTTTGTGTTGTTATGAGCCTTTGATTAAAGACAGATTTACCCATAGCTTTGTGATTATCCAAAAAAAATACTTTTCCACCAGGCTTTAATACTCTTTTTAGCTCCAATAAAAAAGATTTTTTATTTTTTAAAAAGTGAAAAAGATTTTCTACTATCGCTATATCGAGGCTCAAGTCTTTTAGTCTACTATTGTTTATTCCTTCTACATTTGCCCATACAGCTATAAAGTTATTTAACTTATCATCTTTTATTTTTTTATTTAAAATATCTATCACTTTTTGATCTATATCTAATAGAAAGAAGCTAATATTTTTATTTTTAGATTCTAAATACAAATCAAAAGTGGTATTTGATATACCTGCTCCAAAGTCAGCCAACTGCAAAGTTTTTTCTTTATCAAAACTTTCAACCTCATCTCTTAAAACTTTTTGTAAATTTAACATTTTTGAACTTTATATTTAAAAAAAGTATAACATGTATTTTGAAAAAAAACTTTTTTTATATATACTAAAAACATATTAAACTGTATAAAAATAATAATTAAAATAAAAATATGAGACTAGATGTTTTGTGCATAGGAGACACTGTAGTCGACGCTTTTATAAGATTGCAAAACGCCGAAATACACTGCGATATAAATGATGAAAAATGCACTATCAGTCTTCCCTTTGGAGCAAAAGTACCATATGAAAATGCAACTGTGCTTTATGGAGTAGGTAATAGTGCTAATGCGGCCGTATCTATTGCGAGGCTAGGTCTTAAAAGTGCTCTTTTGGCTGATATGGGAAACGATGAGTACGGTATAAAATCTAAAAAATCTTTGGAAAATGAAAGTGTAAATACATCCCTCATATCTTTACATGATAATATACCTACAAATTATCATTATGTTCTTTGGTATAAAGATGAGCGCACTATTTTAGTAAAACATTATCCATATCCAAGAGAATTTGATTTTGACAATATTCCAGACTGTGAGTTTTTATACCTCAGCTCGCTTGGGGCTGATACTATCTCTTATCACAGCAAAATAGCAGGCTGGCTAAATAAAAATCCCAAAACAAAGCTAGTATTTCAGCCAGGTACTTTTCAAATGCAAATAGGCAAAAAAGTTTTGGAAGAGATATATCACAGAACTCATGTTTTTATTTGCAATATACAAGAAGCACAATACATACTTGAGACAGCTGAAACTGATATAAAAAAACTACTCGAAAAAATACATAAGCTAGGACCAAAAATAGTGCTAATCACCGATGGCCCTAAAGGTGCCTATATGTATAATGATGGCAAAGCTTACTTTTTAAATATTTACCCAGATATAAAACCACCTTTTGAGCGTACTGGTGCGGGTGATGCATTTGCTTCTACTTTTACAGCTGCCCTTTGCTATGATCTTTCACCATTAGAAGCTCTCACCTGGGGACCGATAAACTCTATGAATGTAGTGCAGCACGTAGGTGCCCAGGAAGGTTTACTTACTAAAGACAAAATAATGGAGTATTTAAAAAATGCACCACTAGAATACAGACCTAAAGAAATATAGCTGAACAAAACCGCCGATGTCCCATCGGCGGTTTTAGTTAGATGCGAAGTTTAACTTCGCGCAGCTATTTTTTTTTGAATTTCATTCATGGTCGGCGGCTTTTTGATATTCATCGCCCACCCACCACATTCACAATTTTCCGCAAGTCTGGTTGGGCATTTTTCTGCAGATATGCTTTTTAAGCATTTACTGCTGCCACAAACTTTGTTGCAATCTTGTGGCCTAAACATCCCCTTATGTGGGTGTAGCTCTAGCGGACGAAATTTGACTACCTTCTGGTCTAGCATATTTTGCTTTCCTTTTTTGTTGTTGACTAAGAGCATTACAGAAAAACAAATCTCTGGTTTTTGCCAGAGTATTTATTTTTCGTATTAAGTATATTACTCCTTTTGATTTTTAATGTCAACACACTTTTTCCACCATCTACTGTTTTTATTTTACTAAAGCTTTTTTACCAAAATACTTTGAGGCAAGTACAAGTAGCGGTGAAGCTACAAAGAGTGACGAATAAGTACCTACAAACATACCAATAGTGAGCGTGATAGCAAAGTATCTAGTCGACTCTGGTCCAAATATAGATAACGCAAGCAGCACCATAATCACAGACACCGAAGTGGCAAGTGAGCGCACGAAAGACTGATTGAGACTGAGACCTACTATGTACTCAAAAGACTGATTTTTAACATGCTTTAGATTTTCGCGTATACGGTCAAACACTACTATCGTATCTGATACTGAGACACCGAGTATAGTAAGCAGCGCCACCACAAAGAGGCTATCTACTTCTATCCCTTGCGAGTATCCAAGGTATGCAAATATACCAGTGGGTATGATGATGTCATGTAGCAAAGCAATGATGGTGATGATGCCGTATTTAAAAGATGACACACTCGCAGAAGCGCCATAGAAAGAGAATGATACAAAGAGAATGATAGCCAAAACAACCAATATAAAGCCTAAAATGGCCTTTTGCGTCACTTCTTTACTTATAGATGGGCCTTTCATAGTAAACTCTTTTACTGAGACTGTAGTAGAGAGTGAAGTCAAAGCATTTTGAAACTTTGCAAAGTCAGCTTCTTTCATATCGCGTAGGCTCAGCTTGTATTCACCGTTTACAAGGCCTGTCACTTTCACTTCGCCAAAATCAGCCGCGAGTACATTTTTTATTTTTGCAGCATCCACTTGCGCGGCTGGTACATATCCCACCACTGCTGTGGCTCCTCCTGTAAAGTCTATACTCTTTTTTAATCCAAAAGAAAAGATAGAAAAAATAGAAATGATAACAGCAAGAGCTGAAAGGCTAAGAAAAAAAGTTTTGTATTTTAAGATGAACATATTTTTATTTTAATTATAAATTATTTAATAATTTTAAATCTATTAGAATGGAGATTTAAAAAAGAATTTTGTAAACTTACCAGACTTATGAGGCACTATAGATTTTAGCAAGCTCTTTGTAATGACTACATTTGTAAATATAGACACTAGCACACCTATCATAAGGGTAAGAGCAAAACCTTTTACTACCGAAGTACCTATAAAGAATAATATTACAGCCACTATTAGACTAGCAATATTTGAATCCCTAATAGATGTCCAAGCTCTCTTGAAGCTCTCGTCCAGCGCATCTTTTATACTTTTACCTTTTTTGATTTCTTCTTTTAATCTCTCAAAGGTCAGTATATTACCATCAACCGCAAGACCAATGGAAATAATAAATCCAGCAATAGCCGCAGCAGATAGTGTGACGGGTAGTAGTTTAAATATGGCTAGCATTATAAATACATAAGTAAGAAGAGATATAGATCCAATAATACCAGGCACTCTATACCAAAACAGTAGCATTAGTATTATTAAAAGAAATCCATAGAGTGAAGCCTTTACACCAGATGCGAGCGCGGCAGCACCGAGTAGTGGTTCTACTACTTCAGATCCGATTATTGATACTGGCACAGGTAGAGCGCCAGTATTCAGTCTTTGTGAAAGTAGTTTTGCTTCTTTTTTGCCTTCGCTACCACTATAATTTCCTGTGATCACAGCTTTTCCGTCTAGTATTGCACTATTTACAGTTGGTGCAGATATTACTTGTCCATCCAGGACTATAGCTATTCTTTTTCCTATATTTGCTTTTGTAGTAGAGGCAAATATTTTTGCGCCTTCTTCATTCCACTCTATTGATATTTGTGGTACGCTGGTAGTTTGGTCAAACACTAGCTGCGACTTTTTTAAAAATCTACCGTCAAGTCCAATACTTATAAAATTTGGATCTTCAAAAATTTCTTTGGTTATTACTGGCTGCGTACCACTTGCTACTGCCTGCGAATATTCTTTTTGCTTTGCTATTATAAAATCTCTCTCTGTGCCAGTTGCACGCTCCACTTTAAACTCTAGCGTAGGCGTCTCACCTATTAGTTTTATAGCTTGATCTATATTTGTAAGACCTGGTAGCTCGACTAGTAATCTCGACTCACCAGAAAGGCTGCGCTCTATTTGCACTAGTGGCTCAGATACGCCGTAGGCATTTACTCTGCGCTCTATTACATCACGCAATATATCCAATGCTTGCCCTTGCTCTTTGGCTTCTACCTTGCTAAGGTCTGTACTATAAGTCAGTCTCACACCAGACGAAAGATCAAGTCCAAGTCTAAAAGCAAAACCTTTTAAAGCTTCTATGTCTGACCTGGTTTCTGCAGTCAGTGAATTTAAGAAAGGAAGTTTTTGATAAATAGTCTTTTCGCTAAATATCACAAAATAACTAGCAGCTAATAATGGCACCAAGGCCACAAGGCCGTATATTTTATTTTTATTAAACATAATAGCTAACATTGTACCTAAAATTAGAAATAAAATAAAGACGTTGACTGTAGTAGGATTGTGTTATAATACTCACATCTATGCAGCTCATACATAAAATAAATAATAAATTTTTTAATTTAGATTTAAATTATCTAGGTAAAAACTCTTTTTACACCCTTTTTTCTTATAGTATATCTATTCTCGTCACACTTGTGATTACATATTTGATAGCAAATTATTTGGACGAGCACACCACAGGTATTTATCGCTATGTATTTTCTTGGTATGGTATTATTTCTATTTTTACACTCGGAGGCATGGCTTCGGCTATCACTATCTCCATTGCTAAAAAAAATGACGCGCTTTTGCAAGCTTTAAAATATAAAGCCCTGTTTTCTATTCTAGGTTTTTTCGTCTCCTTAATTTTAGCATCTTATTATTTTTATAAAGGGAGCTTTGAAATATCCTATGCCTTTTTTGCACTTGCTATTTCTATTCCTTTTTTAGAAATATCATCGGTTTTCTCATCTTATTTTCAAGGAAAAGAGAATTTTAAATCTATGGCTTTTTTTTCAATAATTGGTAAAGTGACAGCCCTACTTTTTACTACACTTGCTATTTTTTATTTTAAAACCCCAGCATCACTTATTTTTGCTGGCATTCTTTTTGTGGGCTTAGCCCAAGCGATTTACTCTTTTAAATATTACAAATTTGAAAAATCAAAAGAAAATAAAGTGATTGATACCAATCTATTAAATAAGTCTCTACATTTTTCAGCTATGGGTATACTTTATACCTTGGGCGCTCAGGCCGACAAAATTATACTTTTTACTTTCTTTGGCTCTGGCGCCCTTGCCGCATACTGGATAGCCACTACCATACCGCTAGAGATACAGAGATTTGCTACTCAGATATCTTCTATTTATTTTCCAAAACTAGTGCAAAAAGATAGTGACGATAAAATAGCTCACAAAGCTTTTAAGTATAAATTTTTAAAAATTATTTTTATTTTCTCTTTTTTACTACTTTTACTCTCTTTACTTTATTATTTTCTAGCTCCATTTATTTTTCAGATTTTATTTCCGAAATATCTCTCATCGATGTTTATTTCCCAAATGTTTTTCTTTACAATTGTCTTTACTCCATTTTTATTTATTTGGCAATATTTTTTAGCTCAAGGTTATATCAAAATAAATTATTTTTTTCATACCATTGATCCTATTTTACAAATAATTCTATACTTTATTTTTATTTATATATTTGGTATTTTTGGAGTAATATACGCTATATTTATAAAAAACTTTTTAATGTCTATTATCGCAATCTTAATTTTAAGAAAGAAATAAGTTTGTTTGACTATCTTTTATATAATCCAAATCTGCAAAATTATTTATTTCAACCTTCTTTTCTCCGTCTAGTCCTATGTCATATATTTTGTATCCCATTTCTAAAAATAGATTATATATTTTTTGAGAAAGATCTTTGTCTATTTTATTATAAAAAAGTGGAGTAAATTCTATGATTATTTTAGGTTTAAATTTTGTAAACAGATCTTTAGCACCCAGCAAAACTTCATGCTCATATCCTTCTACGTCTATTTTTACAAAATTTGGTGCTTGTATTTTATAAACTTCAAAAACCTCATCTAACTTTTTTATTTCTATTTTTTTTCCTTTTTTTCTATTCTCAGAAATGAGAATGGAAGATCCTCCCATATTTTCTTTATTTGAATATATTTGTACTTGCGAATTTTCATTTCCTAGCCCAAAATTGAAAATCTCAATATTTTTTATATTATTTATTTCTATGGATTTTTTAGATTGTTCATACAGATCTAAAATAGGCTCAAAAGCATAGACTTGTCCGCAGTGAAAAGATGTGTAGAGAGAATGCTGTGATATATTTGCTCCAATGTCATAAAAAATATCATCTTTAGTCAGCTCACTTTTTATAAATCTTAGTATTCCTGGCTCAAAGCTTCCTTCTAAAAATATATTTGCATCGACACAGCCATTTTCTGGATCAAGGAATATTTTAAATTGAGTATCGTCCAAACTAAAATCATAAAATCCAGCATTTGTAAATTTTGACATACCTTCTATATATTCAGAATGCTCAGGATTCCCAAAAGCTTTTTGATAGAGTACATAGCTACTGCCAAACACCTTAGATGGCAGCACTTTTCTTAGACTTGTTTTTATTGCTGTTTTTATATTTTGCATATTTATTTTGTTTTAGAAATTAGATAATTTCCTATTGCCAGATTTGGTAAGCCTGAAAGATCGAAGGTTCTAAGTGCATCATATGGTTTTTCTACATTTGGCTCACCATGCAAATTAAAAGAGGTGTTTAGCACACCACCTATACTAGTGAGATTTTCAAATTCTGAAATTAAAAAATGATATTCTGGATTAGCTCTAACATCTACCATTTGTGGACGACTAGTTAGGTCATATGGATGTAGTGCTGCTTCTAGATTTTTATGAGCTTCGGGTTTGGTTTCAAAAGTAATCGCCATGAACGGTGCTGAAAAATTTTCTTTTCTGTAAAGATACTTATCGGCTCGCTCTACTAAAATAGATGTTGCAAATGGCATCCAGAAGTCTCTATTTTTTATCATTTCATTTATGAGCTTTACATTGTCTCTCGATGATGGATTTGCAAGTATAGATCTATTTCCTAAAGCCCTAGCTCCCCATTCGGCCCTACCCTTAAATCTACCCACCACACCATTTTTAGAGAGTATTTCTGCTACCCTACTCTCTATTTTTTTATCTTGACTAGGATCAAAATATGCAACATTAACTTCATTTGAAAAAGCAAAGATATCTATATCTCTTTTAATATTTTCATCGGTGTACTCGCTACCCCAATAAATATTATCTGGCTTTTTGAAACCCTTGATACTATTTTCTTGTAAAAACCCAAACATAACAGCCCCTATGGCAAGCGACTCATCACCACAAGACGGCGACACAGTAAAATCTTGAACTTCTTTAAGTTCATTTATTTTTTGATTACCTTTTACATTCATAAAAACACCTCCACCAATCGCAATTTGGTTACAATTCAATTTTTCAATTGAAGCTTTGGCAAGATCAATCATTACCTCTTCACAAATTTTTTGTATACCGTAAGAAAGCGAATCAAAGCGATAATTGTAATACTCATTCGCTATTAGGTACTCCGTGGCTTTTGATAAATCAAAACTGGATTCTACGGTCAAATTTTTTTTGTTTACCCAGACTAGTTTTTTTAGTTTTTCATACACAATTTCTCCACTAGACACTTTAGCATAAGGCGCAAGTCCCATCACTTTAAATTCATGCTCATTTCGAGTCATACCTAAGACATCTACTATGGCACAGTACAATAATCCAATAGAGCTCTTGGCTTCTATTTTTGAAACAACTTCTACCTGACCATCTTTGTACAGATTTACAGATCCAGACATATTATCACCTTGTCCGTCCAAGGTTAAAATTATCCTCTTTTCATAATTTGAAAAAAAGGGTATGGCGGCATAGGCGTGGGCAAGGTGGTGATTTAAATAAGATATTTCTGAGTTTGGAAATATATCTTTTAGATATTTTTTGATTTTTTCTTCATTGTTTTTAAATTTAATTTTTATAAATCCATCTCTGATTTTTATAATTTTACCTAAAATATAAAAACGAAACCCTAAAGATCTCAAATAATGTTTTGGTGTTACTTTATTTTTTCTATTATTTACATTATCTTCTTTGGAAGCAAAAATATATTCGCCCAAATGTTTTTCCTCACCCACCATTATTATTTTTGAAAAATTTTCTATTTTATATTTTTGTTTTATATAAAGAAGTGCTTCGTGCGGAAACCCAAAATGTTTTTTTTGTCTAGTCAACCTTTCTTCTGACATAACCTCCAATATTTCACCGTTAATCATTAAGCAGACAGTAGCATCATGTCCATAATGTATTCCTAAAATAATTTTTTCTTTATTCATATGTTATATATTATACTATAAATAATCAATATTAAAACCTATTTTTTTTAAAAGTTTTTTTGGAAATATTTTTAATAAAATACCTTTTAGTAAAAAATAAAATTTAAATTTATATAAAAGCTTTTTCCATTTTGGCTGCCAAGAAACATTGGAAAGGTGAAAGCTAAAAGTATTTTTGGTCTCTTCACAATAACCCGCAAGTGGATAAAAAAAATCTTGAGAAAATATTTGCATTTTATTATTTAGGCTTTCATTCTGTAGCATTTCTTTTATTGTTTCTGACCCTATTTTATTCACTATCACAAAGCTATCAAAGTCTTCTTTTTTTATACTTTTATAAAACTCTATCATTTTATCTGAAAAAACAAAATCAGATACTTGACCTATAAAACCAAAACCATAATAGTCGTCTACTTGATGATATTTTGAAATAAAAAACTCTTTTCCTATCAAAAAACTTTTAAATAAGATTTCTATATCCTTTACCAAAACTTGATCTACATCTAAGTATATACCTCCATATTTTTTTAATATATAAAACCTTAGTATATCTGATGCAAAAGCCCATTTTTTATTTTTCATTAAAAAGTAAAAGTATTCTGGCAAGTCAAATTCACTCAAGTTTTCTTCGCCCCATTCTTTCACCTCAAAATCTACAGCAAATTTTTGCCAGCTTTGATGCACAACTTCAAAACTGTCTGGCTTTTTATTTTTACCTAACCATATATAATGTATTTTTTTTTCAATCATGTTTAAGATTTTAACGAAGAGAACTATTTAGCAATACAAAGTATATTTGTCTGTATTTTTTTAAAATTATTATACCAGATACTTGCGTCTTTTATTTCCCTGTCATTATCTTCTACATCTAGCATCTTATAATTATTTCTGGCAAAATACTCCAAGATAGCTATTTTTTGAGTTATTTCGTCACCATATAATAATGGAGTATATTCAAAAAGTATAGTGGGCTTATACTTTATTATATGTGTATCTATGGCTTGTATTACCTCCCATTCATATCCTTCGGTGTCTATTTTAATGAAATTTATTTTTGACAAATTATTTAGTTCGCTTCCATTTGATATCTCTATCTCCTCTGTAAAGTCCCCTTTTTGTAATGCTATACTGCTTGCACCCATATTATTTTTATTTTTATAAATATTTATTTTTCCAGGGTTTTGTCCTATTGCTTTATTGTGAGCAATTATATTTTTCATATTATTTTTGTCCATACTTTTGCTAAGCTGGTCAAAAATACTTTTAATAGGCTCAAAACAAATAACCTGCCCAGTTTCGCCTACTAGTTTCGATGCAAAAAGGGCGTGCAGTCCAATATTTGTACCTATATCCACGCATACGTCTCCAGGCTTTATAGTTTTTTTGTATAGCTGCAATATCTCAGGCTCATATATTCCATTTGCAAAAATCTCTTCATCAACAAAACCATTTTTTTTATCTAAAAGTATTTCAAAACTTATATTTAAAAAATTAAGCTTAAAAAATACTGGCTCTACAAATTTTTGTAGTTTTTTATTTCTATATAATTTAAAATATAAAGGAAAAAATATTACACGTATTATTTTATAAAAAAAAGAGAGATACTTTTTAAAAAACACTTTTAATCTTGTAAATAAATTCATAGGAAATAGTTTAACATACTTTTTATTTAATTTAAATTCCTATATTTGACTTAAACTTTTCTCTTTTTTGATCTACTACGAGTGGGCAAAAAGCCTTAAATTTTAAGTTTTTTTCTACCCTCGCCCTATTTTGTACCCTATCTGCAGCATATACTATTGGGTTTGATATTTCTAGGAGCTTTTTAGCACCAGAGTTTGTTATTAAATAGCAACCAGCAAAATATAATGGTCTATAAAAATTTAAAGCTTTTCCTTTTTTAAAAATATTTAAAAATATAAAATTTCTTACGCCTTCAAAAGTAGACATTAAAATAACGAAAGTATATTTTATAAAACTAACCGCAAGATATTTTATTTTATTTAAAATACTTTTTTGTTTGATATTCAAATTATAATTTAATATTAAAGATACAAAATAATGTTTGATAAAAAATATTCCAGGTTTTGGATAGTCAAAACTTACATATTCCCATTTTTGGCTTAGTTTTTTGTTTTCATTTTTTTCTATTTCTATTTTTATTATTTCTTTAAAATTTATAGGCAAAATATCTTGTATTTCTATATCATCCTCAAATACTAGCGCATAATCTATATTTTCATTTATTATTTTTTCATATATTTGTCTGTGAGATAGAGCGCAGCCGAGCTCACCAAGACTTAGACTCTTACCGTTTTTTATTACGGCTTTGGCTTCGTCATATTCATCACCAAAACCATACTCTTTACCATGTATAGCTGAGAATCTATCAAAAGATATTTCTAAAAACTCTAACTGCTTTTGCATAAAGCTCATTCTTTCCGTATCTTTATTTAGATTTATCACAAAAGTCTTCATATTTTTATTATATCACTTTTGAAATTTTTATGTTAAAATTAAAGTAATACAAATGCATGGAAATAATTATTTTTACAAAAAAAACTATAAAATTTTTTCAAAATTATCTTTTAAATGATCCTGTTTTTGTGCTTAAATATGGTTTAGCCTATTTTAAAAAAAACTACACCCCAATAGCCATTTTTTATTCAAAAGAAGAACTCAGTAAAGAGCTGCAAGCTGGTAAATCCATAATAAGAATAGGAGATGGTGAAATAGGTTTGCTACATGGCAGAGACATAGGCTATCAAAAATATCATCCACTTTTAAAAGAATATTTATTAAAGTCTATAGAAAATTACAGTAAAGACTCTAACTACATTCTGTCTATTCCTATTTTTGTAAATTTTCCAAACAAAAGACTGGAAGAAGTGAAGGATAGAAAAAGATGCTGGCTACCATTAAAAATAGAATTTTTTAGAAGATTTAATAAAGATTTAAAATATTTGGATGCACATTTTTTTTATTACAGAGACTTAATGTTAAATTTTTTTAAAGAAAACCTTAAAGACAAAGACATAGTTGTAATTGCAAAAAAAGAATATATAGAAAATCTAAAAAAAACAGATCTATCAATATATAATCTAAAAAGTGTAAATCTAATAGAGGGTCCTACAGAAAATTCTTTTGATAAATTTGAAGAAATACAAACACAAATAAATGAAGTCCTAAAAAGTATTGAGGACAAGAAAAATGTAAGACTGCTCATATCCACAGGTCCTACAAGTAAGGCCTTGGTTTATAAATACGCACAAGAGAATATAGTATCTTATGATATTGGTTTTGGTTTGTGCTATTTGTGGGATGAAAAAGATTATACTTTTGTGATATAATCAGTATACAAAATAGTCTATGCAAATATTTATGATAAACAAAACTGATATTAAAAATACTTTAAAAAACATACTCCCAAAAAAAAGCTTTGAGCTAATTAGGACTAATTATATTAAATACTTTTCAAAATACTTTAATGAGTTTAATTTGAAAACTATAGAAAAATATAGGCAGCAGATAATATCAGATACTGGATATATTGTAATAGATGGTCCATTTGAGGGTCTAAAATATGTAGAAAGTGCTGTAGGTAGCTCATTTTTACTTAAATTAGCTGGTTATTATGAAGCTGTTTTAAATCCATATATAGAAGAAGCTAAAAGAATGAATATAAAAAATATTTTAGATATTGGCTGTGCAGAAGGATATTATGCAGCTGGTTTTGCCAGAGTATTTCCTCTTGCTACAATATCAGCTTTTGACATGGATACAGAAGGCAGAAGACTTACAAGAAAAATGTTTGAGATAAATAATTTAAATACAGATAATTTGCAAATACTGGAGGAAGCTAGTAAAGAAAATATAGTAGATCATATAAAAGAAAATACTTTATTTATCTGTGACTGTGAGGGTGCTGAAAAAGAAATATTAAACATAGAAAATAAAGATCTATTTAAAAATATTGCTTTTGGTATTATAGAGCTCCATGACGAATTTGTACCAGGATGCAAAGAGGCTTGTTATGATTATTTTAAAAATACTCACTCTATAGAGATAGTAAAATTTAAACATGCAAATCCTACTGAATTTAAATTTTTGAAAAATATAAACAGTAAAAGAGAGCTAAATGCACTAACAATGGAAAGAGGTATACAAGATCAAGAATGGATGATACTTAGACTAAACGTCTAACAAATTAACAATACTTATGAATCCAGAAAAATCGCAGCGATATATTTTACTAGACTTATTTAGATTCTTACTAGCTTCTCTTGTGGTTTTGTACCATTATTTCTTTTTGTCGCATATCTATAAAATTACTAATCTAGAGTCCTCCCCTTTCCAAAGTCTATATATTTGTGGGTATTTAGGAGTACATGTTTTCTTTATTGTATCTGGTTTTGTCATATTGCACACAGCCCAAAAGCGGAATTGGAGCGAATTTGTAAAAGCTAGAATAGTGAGACTGCTACCAGGTATAATGATAGTCAGTACGCTTGGATTTTTATTTTCTATGATACTGCCAAACGTACCACACACATACACTGTAAATTTTAAAGACTTTGTTATAAATTTTCTTGGCCTTTCTATTTTTCCAAAAATAAATAGTCTAGTAAATATAGATTTTGTTGATGGTGCCATGTGGTCGCTGCGTTATGAGATAGGCTTTTATATTATCATCACTTTCATTTTGCTTTTTAATAAAATAAAACATATAAATATCTTTGCCTATGCTTGGATATTGCTATCAGTTTTACGCAATGAATTTAGCGTACCTGTAATCAATAAAATACCAGTCAATCTGATATCAGCTGACTATGCTTTCTTTTTTACCACAGGCATACTAATATATTTATTAAAATCAAAAAAGTATTTAGAAAATAAATTTGAATATATTTTAAATGTAATATTCTTGATTATTTCAATTATTTTTTCTATAAAATTCGTTTTTGTCCAAATGCAAAGCTTTAATTTAAATAATTTTAATCAGTCTAGTCCTTATTTTGCAGTATTTTATTTTTTGATTTTATTCATTTTATTTTTATTTTCTATAAATTTAAAAGTAAAACTAAGTAAAAAATACATAGAAATAATATCTATATTGGGTGGTGCTTCTTTTATACTTTATCTTATACATCAAGCCATTGGCATGAGGATTATTTTTTACACATCTAAAACAATAGATTGGAATGGCTACCTAACTCTTTCTTTGTTTTTTTCTGCCGTGTTTGTATCTGTATTTTTACATTTGTATGCAGAAAAGTTTCTATCTAAAAATATTAAAAGTTTACTTAGCTACTCGTTTAAAAATACAAAAAGCGCTACGCAAAAGCATATAAAATAAAACCTTAAAATTTAAATTTTGTTTTACATTTTCATTATTTTTAAAATTAAATATTTCTTTCCAGAAAAGTATTGTGTTTGAATTATATTTTGATTTTAAGTCATTTGTTAGGCCACCTTCTAAATAGCCTTCTGTGTATGTAGTATTTTGATCTTCGTAAATAAATCTACCCGCAAGTTTTGCTACTTTTAAAAAATAAAACCATTCTTCACCATTTTTAATAAACTCTGAAAACTTTATTCGGACTACAATATCTTTTTTAATAAAATGCGTAGCATCACCAGTGAATTTTTTAAATAATAAATAGTCCCAAAAATATGAAAGTTTATTTTTGTGAGTTTTATTATTTGTTAGTTTTTTTATTATATTTAAGCTTTCATTTTTTAACAGAACTCTATTAGTCACAAGCCAGTTTATTTCTTTTTCTTTTTTATTTTCTAAAAATAAATTTATTTCTTGTAATGAGTTTTTATGAAAATAGTCATCATCATCTAAAAAAGTAATATATCCTATATCTTTTAAATTATCATCTATATATTTTAGCGCCATATTTTTAGAAAAATTTGATCCTTTATTTATCTCATTTTTTATATAAATAAGTTTTTGATTTTTTATAGCTTTTTTTATCTCACTATTATTTTCAAAAATAGCATAGTCAAAATCTGGACTATCATTTATGATGATGTGAGTAAGATTAACGTGACTTTGATTGCATACAGATTCAAAGTTTTTTAGTAGCAGCTCTGGTCTTTTATAGCTAGTTGTAATTATTGCAAATTTCATATTATTTAGGCTACTTTAAATATTTTTTTTAATATATTTTTTATATTTAAGAACTCTAATATTTTAATTATTATTTTATATAATTTTACCTTCTTTAAAAACTTTATATACCATGGACCCCAGGAATAATTCCACATATGCACAGCGTAGCTTTCTTCTGGAGCATTTTTATAGTTAAACTTATCTATATCATTTGCACAAAATGGATAAAAATAAATAGATTCAAATACTTTTGTTTTGCTATTTATCATCTCTTTATTTTGTTTTTCATTTTCATAGATTTCTGTGAGTAGCCTTGGTATAGTGATATATTCACCATTTTTAAGATTATCATATCTATCTATTAATTTTTCAATTAGAGCATTTCGTGGAGCGGCTGCAAGCATGGCTGCGTTGAAATATTTTTCATCTTCTTTACCTAAAATCAAATCAAAATCTTTATCCATAAAATCAGTAAAACTTTTTAACACAAGCATATCCGTATCTAAGTATACGCCTCCTTCCTCACAAAGCTTTATCAATCTAACATAATCTGACACAAAAGCCCATTTTTTTTCGCTGTAGGCTCTTTTTGTAAACTCATACTTATCTACATTAAAGCTATCTTCATTTATTTCTACTATTTCAAAATCACTTAGATGAACTTTCCAAGACTCTATACACTTTTTAATAAGATCTGGTTTTTCTTTTTTACCAAACCAAATATAAAATATTTTCTTAGGTATCATATTTTTAATTTTATTTATTTCCTAAAATGCTCCAGCTAGATTATAGATTGGCATAAGTACAGATACGAGTAGCAGACCTACTCCAATACCAAGTGACACTATCATCATAGGTTCTATGAGGCCGATGAGTGTATCTATAGTATTATTTATTTCTCTTTGATAAAACCTAGCTATATTTTCCAAAAGTTTACTTGTCTCTCCTGTTTCTTCTCCTATTTTAAGCATTTGCACCATAGTAGATGGTATCAAATCCGGATATTTACCTAGACACTCTGAAAAAGGAATACCAGATTTTATATCTTCTAAAGATTGATCTAATATTATTTTATAGTTTTTATTTCCCACCACATCACTTGTGATTTTAATAGATTTTGGTAATGATACATTTGAAGAAAGTAAGGTTTGTAGATTGTCGGCTATTCTTGTCACATACATCATTTTAAAAACATTTTTTACCAAAGGTACTTTCATTTTTATATCATCTATATATTCTGCTACTGTATTAGAATCTTTAAATCTAAGCCAAAAGAATACACCCATAACTCCCGTAAAAAGTAAAATATACAAACCATAAGCAACCAAAAAATCACTGATAGTCAAAACTATTCTAGTAAGCAGTGGCAGTGCGACATTCGACTCTTTTAAAATTATGGCTAGTTTTGGTATTACCATAGTAAAGATAAGTATCATCACTATTAAAAAAGTTGCAACTACAAAAGAAGGATATATCATAGCATTTCTCACTTTCATAGTCAGTGCATATGATCTGTCGAGATAGTCCGCTAAGAAAGAAAAAGACCTACTAGTACGCCCAGACTCCTCTCCTGACCTTATCATGTTTATATAAAAGTCGTTAAAAACTTTTGGATGTTTTGATATTGCTTGAGAGATAGATTTTCCACCCTTTATATCATCTATTACACTTTCATAGGTCTTTTGTAAAAACTCTTTTTTAGTATCCTGAGATATTATTTGAAAAGCTTTTAAAATAGGTACATTTGCCTCGAGCAATGCCGACATTTGACGAGAAAAGTTTACTGTATCTTTAAGTGAAGCTTTTTCAAAAATAGAATTAAAACTTTTTAAAAGACCACCACTTTCTTCTCTTACTGAAAAGAAAGAATCTATTTTTACTCCCCTTTCTCGCAGCATGTTTAAGACCACTTCTTGAGAAGAGCCTTCTTCAAAGTCCTCCACTTGCTCACCTAAAATATTTTTTCCTATATATTTAAATCTCATATGGTTTTAAGTATAGCATTATTTACCGTCAATTAAATGCTCTAAACTCTCTGGATCTCTAGAATACTGCAATGCCACGTCTCTATCTATTGTTCCATTAAAGTATAATTGCATTAAACATCTGTTAAAACTAACATGGCCATCTTTTGATCCGTTTTCTATAGTCATGTCTATATCTTTGATTCTACCTTCACGTATTAAATGCGACACTGCCGGAGTATTTAACATTAGCTCATAAGCAGGTACGAGCCCTCCTGCTTTTGTGGGTATTAGTTTTTGAGAAAAAATGCCGAGAAGGGATACAGATAGCTCAACCCTTATTTCCCTTTGTCCATCGCTCGGAAACACATCTACTATACGCTCTATTGATTGTGAGGCTGAGTTTGTGTGTAGCGTAGATAAAACAAAGTGACCAGTCTGAGCGGCAGTAATAGCCATACCAATAGTCTCTCTATTTCTCATTTCACCTATGACCAACATGTCAGCATCTTGACGCAAAGCATTTTTTAAAGCCATCTCAAAAGTTGGCACATCTATACCTACCTCTCTTTGATCTATAAAGGACAAAGCATCTTCATAAAAAAATTCTACTGGATCTTCTATTGTTATTATATGCTTTTGTTTTTGATTATTTACAAGAGAAACCATTGCTGCCATTGTAGTAGATTTTCCATTTCCTACAGATCCTGTGACGAGAAAGAACCCATTTTCTCTCAAAGCTATATCATTTAAAACATTTGGCAGAAGTAGTTCTTCTATACTTTTTATTTGGGGAATAAGTCTAAAAACAATTGCCAATCTTCCTTTTTCTATAAAAGCATTTCCTCTTAGGCGGCGGCCAAGAGAAACAGCAGAAAAATCAACACTTTTGTCCCTTGAAAGATCCGCTAGTTTTTCTTCCATTAAAAAGAAACGAAGTATCTCTAATAAATTTTCTCTATTTAATATTCCTATATCACTTAGGTTTTCAACTGATCTATTTATTCTCAAAAAAACAAATTTGTCCTCTCTCAAATGAACATCTGAGCC
>JAYWGA010000041.1:0-2606 GCA_043778525.1 bacterium | reverse complement strand
ATCTTGAAATCATTGTAGATCGTATGAAAAGAGAGTTTGGTGTGGAGTGTAATACAGGCAAGCCGCAAGTAGCCTACCGCGAGTCTATACTCGGTGAGGCTGAGGCAGAAGGTAAATATGTAAAGCAATCCGGAGGAAAAGGACAATATGGCCATGTGCGTATCCGTATCAAGCCGATAGTGAAGGGTATCTTAAAAGAAGATTTGCCTAAGAATGTGAAAAGAGATGGAGACAATTTTGAGTTTACAAATAATATAAAAGGTGGAGCTATACCAGTGGAGTTTATCCCGGCAGTAGAAAAAGGAGCTCGCGAGTCTATGGATAGAGGCGTCCTTGCTGGCTTTAAGTTAAACGGCGTATCGGTAGAGCTATATGATGGATCTTTTCATGATGTCGACTCATCCGAAATCGCTTTTAAACTAGCCACTATGGAGGCCTTTGCCGAAGCTGCAAAGCGCGCAAGACCAGCTATACTCGAGCCTATTATGAGTGTCGAGGTAGTCACTCCAGATCAGTTTTATGGTGATGTATCTGGTAATCTTTCTAGTAAAAGAGGTCAGATAGAAGGTATGGAAGAGCGTGGTATGAACAAAGCTATCAAAGCAAAAGTACCACTTTCTGAGCTATTTGGATACGTGACGGAGCTAAGAGGTATGACGCAGGGACGTGCAAATCCTACGATGGAATTCTCACATTATGAGGTAGTGCCAAAGAATGTAGAGGCTGATATCATAAAGTCTAGACAGTAGAATCATAATAAGTAAATAGTTTATTAACAAAAAAGCTTTAGAAATAAAGCTTTTTTGTATTTGTATTGACTTTAAATACTTTTTTGTGGATAATGTAATTATGAAAACAGTAAACTTTTTAATTTTTAAGGATGAAGATGATTATTTAATAGCTACAGCAACTAATGCAGGTATAGTAACTCAAGGCATAGACTTTAATGAGCTTATGTTTAACATAAGAGAGGCAACAGAACTTTTTTTTGAGGAAGAAATAAAAGACCTAGAAAGTCCATCCCCTTATTTTAATATAACTTATACAGACAAGCTTTATGCCTAAGGTTTACAAAGTACTTTCTGGAGACGAAGTGGTAAAGATATTGTTAGGGCATGGTTTTTATTTTAAAACTCAAAAAGGCAGTCATATGAAGGTTTATTTTGCAGGGCCAAATATGAATGGGGCAGTTATTGTGCCTAGAATGAAAGAACTAAGACAAGGTACTTTAAAGTCAGTCATAGATCAGGCTGCCATTTATGTGAATGAAAAAGATTTGGAGAAAGATTTTAAAAATTAAAATCATATTTTAGCTTGACAGAATGTGTATTTCGTGATATATATGTACTCAGGTGCTGAAAAGTAAAGCTTAAAAACCTTTATTTTACAAGCATTGTACCTTTAATCTTGTCTTGAAAGGACAGAAAATGACAAAGTATTTGAAAAACCTCTGGAACGCAATTCCGCTCGAAATGAGGGCAATTATTTTCCTTGTTGCTTTTTTTGGCGGGCTGGCAGCTATTACCAGTCCAGCAAAAGCCTTCGACGTGACGACTTGTGCCAATGGCTGTAAGACCGTCACTGGCACCTTGCAAGAGGTGCTGGCTTATGAAGGTAGGGCAATCGTTAAGCCTGCACATGTTGCCAAACCTGCACATGTGGTGGTGAAAAGAAAAACCCACAAGCCACATAAGGCTACAAATGCCGTAACAGTACAACCCGTCTCTTGGGTAAAAATTTCCACTTTGTTCTTCAGGTTCAAAGGTGGAAAGTATTACGTTAAAGACGTTGATGGTCTTGTTCAGCCACTTACTTGCAGTAAGGTGCGCCGCTTTACCGGTACCAGCGATGGTGATGGTTGGTGCTTTTGGTGCACTGCGGCCGATGGCTATCAAATGACCCTCGTCGTAGGATCATCGACTGGATATGGCCAAAATCCTACTGGATGGTGGCAGGGATTTCTTAAATAGCACTATGCATGAAACTTAATCGCCCTGAATATTCGGGGCGATTTCTTTTTGTAAATAACACAACAGTACTTGACAAGTAGACTAGTTTCTGATACAATACGAATATTATAAAAATTATAACAAATAACTAAAATAATAAATTTAAAAAATCGTATGCAAAAAATAATAAATAAGTTTTCAATATTTTCAGCACTTCTAATATTCACAGTCGTGACTGGGCTTTCTAGTTCGGCATTTGCACTAAATACTGGTGGCAGCACTGGCGGAGGACAAGGTTGCGGGTCTTGTGGTGGAGGGTCTACCGGTGGCAGCACTGGTGGATCAAATGGTGGCGGAGGAGGTACTACTCCAGTAGTAATAATCCCGACAGCAACAATATCTGCAAATCCAAGCAGTATAATATCTGGAGCTTTCTCAAATGTATCATGGAGCTCTACAAATGCAACTTCTTGTACTCTCTCTGGAGGTCAGTTTGGCGCAGGTCTATCTGTGGGTACAGCAGGCACTACTGTCGTACAGCCATCTAGTACTACAAATTACTCAGTAGTATGTACAAATGGAACAAGAAATTCAAACACAGCTACTACAAAAGTGACCGTCACAGTACCTGTAGCAAATCCAACAGCAAACATAACT
>JAYWGA010000040.1:0-7054 GCA_043778525.1 bacterium | reverse complement strand
CTCCAAAAGAGTAGCTTGAGATTCTATTTTTTTATAGGTCTCTAGCGCAGTCGATACAGCGATGAGTACTGACGTACCACCCACTGCTATGGCTGCTATACCGGTAGCCGACTGTATGGCTATAGGCAATACTGCCACAAGACCAAGAAATACAGCGCCCACAAAAGTGATACGACTCACTATGTGCCCGATATACCCTTCTGTACTCTCACCTGGTCTTATGCCTGGTATATATGCTCCTCTTTTAGATAGGTTTTTTGCCATTTCATGTGGCTCTACTACTACAGAAGTGTAGAAATAGGTAAATCCAAATACAAGGAAGAAATATACAGATATATAAAGCCATGAGTTTGCAAAGAAGCTTTTTATCAGCTCTCCAGTAGAAGCCAAAGCTGGCACACTAGATGCTGCGAGTACCTGCGCCAAAAACTGCGGCATAGTAAACATAGCCAGAGCAAATATAATAGGTATCATACCTGCTTGGTTTAGCTTTAGTGGCAGATAGGTAGCTAGTGCCTGCGTAGCACCATGCGCTCTGGCATACATTATAGGTACTTTTCTTTCAGCTTCATTCATATATACTACCGCGGCTATTATAAGTATAAGAGCTAAAGTCAGCACTATATATAGTGGTATCTGAGATGGGTCAAAAGTTGTCACCAGCTGAGATATTTTTCCAGGTAGGCCAGCGGCTATACCCGAAAAGATGATAAGCGAAGTACCATTTCCGATACCAAACTCAGTTATCTTTTCACCTATCCAAAGCATCATCATGGTGGTGGCTGTCACGACACAAAGCATAATAAACATAGCATAAAAGCCATTGTTTTGTATTACACCTTGTGAGGTAAGGAGTTTTAGTAGGCCAAAACCTTGAAGGAATGCAAAAGGAATAGTTAGCATTCTAGTGTAGCTAGTAATTTTTTGTCTACCTAGCTCCCCTTCTTCATGCATTAGCTTTTTCATACTCGGGAAAACCATAGTACTCACTTGCACCAAAATAGATGCTGTGATGTAAGGCCCAAGCCCTAGTAGTGCAATAGAGAAAGTAGAAAATCCTGACCCAGAAAATAGTGACAAATATTCAAAGATTTGATTATTTGCTAAAAAGTCTGCGAGTCTGTCTGTGTCTACTCCAGGCAGTGGCACTGACGCTATAAAGCGAGTGATAGCCAAAAGACCTAGTACCCAAAGGAGCTTAATACGAAGAGATGGATCTGTGATTAAAGCTTTTAATGTTTTTTGCATATTATATTCTAAATATTATTTTTAGAGTATAACACTTCCACCAGCTTTTTCAATTTTTGCTTTAGCTGTTTCTGAGACAAGTAGTCCCTCCAATTTTATAGCTTTAGTTATCTCGCCTGTACCTAGTATTTTCAAGATTGGAGTTTTTGCCATACTTTTTTGTAGTAGATTTTTTTCTACTAAGTATGCTTTTGTGATTATATCTCCTGCTGAGATTACTGTCTCTAGCTCATTTAGATTTATAGCTACCGCTTTTGGTCTGTGTGAGTTAAAGGCGTATCCACGAAGCTTTGGAAGCTTTTTGATGGCGTCACGAAGTGCAGGACGGAACTTTGCTCCGGCGCGAGCATTCTGACCTTTAGTACCACGACCAGAAGTCTTTCCTCTTTTTCCACCACGACCCACCTGACGAGATTTACGATTTGGTATTTCTCTTACTATTGTGTGTAATTGCATAAAGATTATTTTTCAAAGACAATTTCTGCCTTTGGTGCTTCCGCATTTTCTGTGTCGACCTTTTTCTTTACAAAGAAAGCTTTGCGAGGAGCGCCATTTACGGTCGCACGAGGTGCTCTTGGGCGAGCGCCTTCACGGCTCTCTCCCATAGCTTTTTCTGCGCCTGGTGCAGCAGCCTTCTTCTCATATGGAGAAGAGATCTCAGCTAGTGCTTTCATTGCCACCTTTGCATTGTTGATTTTGTTTTTAGATCCAGAGTGTATTTTTGCTGTAATGTTCTCAACCCCAGCCATAGCTAGTACCACACGAGCAGATGACCCAGCGATGAGTCCTCGTCCTTTGTTTGGTTTTAAGATTATATTTGAAGCATTAAACTTTGCAGCTAGCTCATAAGGGATAGACTTCTCTTTTGTAAGAGAAAGCTCCACCATTTTCTTTTGTGCTTGCTTGTAAGCTTTGTCTATAGCTAGCGCCGTATCACCAGCTTTACCCATACCAAATCCTACTTTACCATTTCTGTCTCCAATAACTAGCGCTACCGAGAAAGTAAAGCGGCGACCACCAGACACTACACGCGTCACGCGTCTCACATCGATAGTCTTTTGCTCAAACTCAGGCTTTACCCTCTCAGGTCTGCCCCCAGCTCTTTTTGGTCCACCCTTTCCTCCTCTATCACCTCCTCTGCCTCCTGCAGCTGGTCTACCACCCGCTACGCGTGGTGCTTCGGGTGCTCTACCACTAGCAAATTTTCTCACAGTTTTTACTTCTGCGACTGGATTCTCTGGTGCTGCTGATGTAGTCTCTCTTGGAGTTTCTACTGCTGCAACCTCGACTACTGGAGCCGCTTCTGCTACAGTTTCTACTGGTGTTTCAACTACAGCTTCTGCGACTGCCGGTATTTCCATTGCCGGTATTTCCATTTCTGGAGTTGTGTTTTGTTCTTCTGTCATATATTTATATTGTAAGACCAGCTTCGCGAGCTGAAGATGCTACGGCAGCGACTCTACCGTGATATTTATATCCACCTTTATCAAAAACAGCCTTGGTGATACCGAGCTTTAGCGTAGCTTCTGCTACAGTCTTGCCCACTATCATCGCCCTTTCTGTTTTAGTGCCCTTTGTCATTTTTCTATCTGAGGCTGATGCTAGAGTTTTTTGATTTACATCATCTATTATCTGCACAAATATATGAGCATTGGATCTATATACAGATACGCGAGGTTTTTCGGCTGTACCAGAGATTTTTGCGCGCACGCGAGCGTGACGGCGTATTCTATTTACTTTTTTTATTATTTTCATAAATTTATTTGAGATTAAGCTGATCGCTTACCTTGCTTGCGGCGTATTACTTCGTCAGAATATCTAATACCTTTACCTTTATACGGCTCTGGCTCTTTTAGACTGCGTACTTTTTTTGCAAAAGATCCGACCTTTTCTTTGTCTATACCAGTAATAGTCATAGTTAGCTTTTCGATGGCTACTGTCACATCAGATGGTATGAGTATCATCACAGGATGTGAAAAGCCTAGAGCCATGTGTAGCTCTGCGCCTTTTGCTTCCCATTTAAAACCTACACCCTCCATAAGTAGCTTCTTTTCAAAAGGTGTTTCCACGCCTTTAATCATAGACTTTGCAAGAGATGCATATGTACCCCATAAAGATCTAGCTTCTTTGTCATTTCTTCTTGGAGAAAATGTAAGCTTGCCGTCTTCTATTTTTACTTCTACCGCAGACTCGTTTACCGCTCTCTTTAGCTCACCTTTACTTCCTTTTACAGAAAGTATGCCGTCAGCCATAGACACAGTTACAGTACTTGGTATTATTAATTCTTGTTTTCCTATTCTTGACATATATTTAAAATATTAGAACATTGTAAACAAAACTTCACCACCTACATGCTCTTTGCGAGACTCTTTATCGGTAAGTATACCTTTTGGAGTAGTAAGCACCACAAGACCTTTACCATTTTTGTGAGACTGTATAGTCTTTACACCTGTGTAGTATCTTTGTGAAGATTTTGAAACGCGCGCGACCTCGCGAATTTTTGGAGTGCCACTTTCAGAATAATTTAGAACTACTTCTAAAAATCTGTCAGCTGGACTCTCTGATTTTTTAATATCATGTACCGCTTTTACATAACCTTCTTTTTTAAGAAGATTTGCTATGTTTGATATCATGATTGAATAAGGAAAAAATATTTTCTCCTTTCCTACCACATTCGCGTTTTTCAGCGATACTATAAAGTTTGCTATATGATCCATAAAATTACCATGATGATTTTTTAACACCAGGAATCATTCCTTCAGATGCTAGCTCGCGAAAGCAGATACGGCAGAGATTAAAATCTCTCATAAATGCATGCTTGCGTCCACATTTGAAACAGCGATTGACCTGTCGCGTACTGAACTTTGGTGTTTTTTCGGATCTAGCTATTACTGATGCTTTTGCCATAAGTTTGTTCTAGATTAGATTTGTTTTTAAAGCTCTTTTGACTATCGCACACAAATGCTTTTGCGCCGGACGATTGACAGGAAGGTACCTGTCCCGCGCTCAAAAGTAAGGGTGTGGAGAAAAAAGAACTGACTGTAATATACCACATTTTATTAAAAATTGCAAAGAAACTACAGGACTTTATGACAAACAAAAAACTGCTTTGTTTTCTTTTTTAAAAATCTTATTCACTAAAGCCTTTACCTCCTCTGGTGTTATACTCTTTAGCATTTCTTTGTACTCATCTACAGATACTAATTTGTTTTGATCTAGGTATGTCCTATATACATAGAGTGCGTCCTCGAGACTATCAATACCGGCATCGAGTGCAAATAAAAGTTTCTTTATTACATTATCTATATCTTGCTGAGTAAAGCTTTCAGAAGTATTTTTAAAAATTATTTCTATTTCTTTTAATAAATCTTTTACATTCTTTTTATCTGTCTCACAAAAAATAGAAACATTTAAAAAATCTCTTTCATTATAGCCATTCATACTTATGGAATATATAAAACCTAGCTCATCTCGTAGTCTTTTATAAAATACAGCCGAGAGTGATCCTGATAAATACTCTCGCAAAAGATTAAAAGTGACAAGCTCGCGCGTGGAGAGCTTATCCTCTCTAAATCCTATCACTACATTTGCTTGTAGTTTATTTGGCTTTGTTATATTTTTGCTCGAAACTATTTTAGAAAATGTTTCTTTATTTTTTACAATTTTTTTATTATTAAAATTATCAAATTTAAAAGAGTCTATTTGTTTTATTATTTTATTTACTTGAGTTTTTTTATCTATAGATATTAAGATGGTAGTATTTTTGGTGCTAAAATAGTTTTGATAAAAACTTTCGAAAGTTTCTATTCTGATATTTTTCATAGTTTTTTCATCTCCAAATACTGACTTTGACAAAGACATATCTTTAAATAACATTTTTCTATTTTCAGATAAGGCAAATTCTCTGTCTTTAGAATCCCTCTGTTTACCTTCATTTAACACTATTAGCTTTTCTTGCTCTAAATCATTTTTATCAAAAAAAGAATTGTAAACTGCCTCAAGCATAAAATCTAAAGAATTGCCCATATTATCATGGGATTGATTGTGGTAGTACACAGTATGATCTGCATATGTTAGAGCATTTATGTATATTCCATTTTTATTTATTTCAGCGTTAAACTCTCCTTTGTTTTTAAAAGTCTTGGTTCTCTTTCCGACAAGATGCTCAAAAAGATGTGCTAGTCCTTCTGTTTTTTTATCATCATCTCCATAGCCAATACAAAATCCAAAGACTATACTAGATGTAGTAAATCTTTTGTCTATTATAAAAATAACTTCTATGCCATTTTTCGATTTGTACTTTTGTATTTCTTGCATTTTTATTATTATATTACACTTACAAACATAAGTAAATTGAAAGTATTGACTTTAAATTTATAATTTGCTATATTTAAATACATGAAAGGCGGAAAGTCGGAGTGCCGCCGGGCTAAGTGCCAATGGAGGGAATATCCGTCCTCCCAGAAATAAGAAACCTAGCAATAGGTTTTTTATTTTCCTATTTAAATGTTTTTAAGCCCCATGGCATTTTTTGTACTTCTTTCCAGAGCCACATGGACAAGTGTCATTACGTCCCACTTCTTTTAAGTTTTTTATTTGCTGTATATCATTTATATTTATAGTATTATTTGCAGCTGGAATAGTATTTTCTTCATTCAAAAAGCTATTGCCTTTAAGACTCTCCTTAAGAGAGCTGAGTAAAAACTCTGCTGAGGTTTTTATTATCGAGTATTGTAGCTCTTTGAATAGCCTTAGGCCTTCTCTCTTATACTCCACTAGCGGGTCGTGCTGACCATAGCCACGAAGTGATACTGACGAGCGCAAATGCTCCATAGTATCCAGATGCTCCATCCAATACATATCTATAGACTGCAAAAAGATGGCTTTGAGACCGATGAGAAATTGCTCCTCGCCCACATTTTCTATTATCTCTTTTTTTAGGTCAGCAAGCTCCGGCTGCATATCCACACACTCCTGTAGCATGGTTTCTATTTCCTGCTTTTCGCCATGTAGCACTCTTTTGCGGCGAGAGTAGATAGAGTCGCGCTGCGTGTTTAGCACTGCATCGTATTGCAGTACTTGCTTTCGCATATCAAAATAAAAGCCTTCTATTTTCTTTTGAGACTCTTCTATCATGCGACCTACAAGGCCTGACTCTATAGGCATATCTTTTGGTACGCTTAGTTTTTCCATCATTGACTTCATCTTATCCCCACCAAATCTTTTCATTATCTCATCTTCAAGTGATACAAAGAATAGCGTCTCACCCGGATCTCCTTGGCGACCACTTCTTCCCCTGAGCTGATTATCTATACGTCTCGCCTCATGTCTTTCGGTACCTAGTACAAAGAGCCCACCGAGCTCGCGCACTTTATCAGCGAGCTCCACTTGCACAGGTACACCGCCTAGTTTTATATCCACACCGCGTCCTGCCATGTTTGTAGCTACCACCACAGAGCCGTACTTACCGGCTTGAGCTATGATCTCCCCCTCTCTTTCATGATTCTTTGCATTTAATATTTCGTACTTTACACCAGCCCTATCTAGATAGTTTGCTAGCTTTTCATTTTTTTCGATCGATGTGGTACCTACTAGTACCGGCCTGCCATTTGCATTTACCTCTTTCACTTTTTCGGCTATCGCTGTCCATTTATGATGTTCATCTTGATAAATAATATCATGGAGGTCATTTCTCTTCACATCTTTGTGTGTCGGAATAGACACCACACTAAGGTCATATACTTTTTGAAACTCTTCTTTAGAAGTATTTGCGGTACCAGTCATACCAGCGAGACGCTCATACATT
>JAYWGA010000039.1:0-2740 GCA_043778525.1 bacterium | reverse complement strand
TGGCATCTGTATCTTGCATTTACGGTCTTGGATCTCCGAAAGAATATTTTGATACAAATTTATTTTTAAAAATAGGCGATAGCTATACAAAGTTTTCTTTAATGGAAAAGCTAGTGCAAATACATTTTGAAAGGACTAATGCAGATCTCAAGTCTGGCTCATTTAGAGCAATAGGAAATCGTGTAGACATACAGCCGATGTCGGAGACTTACATGGCTAGCGTGTTTTTTAATGCTGGCAAAGTGTCAATGATACAAATACTGGACCCTGTCTCGATGCTTCTATTAGAAGAGGTAGACAGCACTATGTTTTTTCCGGCAAAGCATTTTATTACGGACGAAAAAGCCAGAGCCAAGGCGCTCGTGGCTATACAAAAAGAGCTAGACACTCAGATCAAATTTTTTGAAGGACAAAAAGGAAAAGAAATAGAAGCGGAAAGAATAAGAAGAAGGGTGACACAGGACCTAGCTATGATGCGCGAGTTTGGCTATTGCTCTGGCATAGAAAATTATAGTAGACATCTATCTGGCAAAAGTGAAGGTGAACCACCAGAGACACTTATGTCTTATTTTCCACATGATGAAAATGGCAATCCAGAGTATCTGACTGTGATAGACGAGTCGCATGTGACATTGCCACAGCTGCGCGCCATGTATGCAGGAGACAGAGCAAGGAAAAAAAACTTGGTCGACTATGGCTTTAGGCTACCGAGTGCACTCGACAATAGGCCACTACAAAACGAAGAGTTTCAAGAAAAAATAGGGCAGTCTATATATGTGTCAGCTACGCCTGGGGTCGTGGAGCTAGAAGAGAGCGAGCAAGTGGTAGAGCAGATTATACGTCCGACGGGACTTATCGATCCTCAGATAGCTATAAGACCAGTACTGCCAGTGGATAACTATAAAGGTCAGATAGAAGACTTTATAGAGGAGGTGGTAAAAGAAGTAAAAACAGGAGGCAGAGTGCTGACCACCACACTCACCAAAAGAATGGCCGAGGACCTCGCCAGCTACCTTCGTGATAGAAAAATAAAAGCTGAGTATATGCACAGCGATATAAAGACTATAGAGCGTATACAAATACTGACTAAGTTTCGTAAAGGGGATTTTGACTGTCTTGTTGGGGTAAATCTTTTGCGTGAGGGGCTCGACTTGCCTGAGGTCTCTCTCATAGGCATACTCGATGCCGACAAAGAAGGCTTTTTGCGTAGCGAGACTAGTCTGGTGCAGACGATAGGAAGAGCAGCCCGCAATGTGCTCGGGCGCGTGATACTTTATGCAGATATAATGACCGGCTCAATGGATAGAGCCATAAAAGAAACCGATAGAAGACGCGAAATACAAAAAGCGCATAATGAAGCAAATGGTATCACACCAAAAACTATTTTAAAATCCATAAATGACATTACCGAGAGCATAGAAAGTGTGCAAAGAAAAACAGCCAGAGCCGAAGCCTTTAGAGATATAAAACTCACAGGTCAAAAAGTAGTCAAACTACTAAAGCAAAAAGAAAAGGAGATGAAGCAAGCGGCAAAGGACTTGGACTTTGAGACAGCGGCCATATTGCGTGATGAGCTCAAGGAGCTAGAGTCAATTAAAAATGATAAGAGCGACACAGCAAATGACACGAGGAAAAAGAAGGCGGACGCAGCTGACAAAACAAATATACCAGTACCAAATAAAATAGAGAAAAAAGTAAAGGTGGAGATGGTAAAAAAGGGCAGGTGGAATAATAAAAAATAAATTGATATACTATGAACATGCAAGATAAAATAATAGTACAAAATAGAAGAAAAAGTTTTTTTAGTGTGGTTATCGCGATGGCTATAATTATCGCCACCTTTTATACTGGCGCCTATATACAAAAAAGATATGGCAGTGTCAATTTTTTGAAGGCTGATGTAGCTAGCGCATCAAGCACGGCTGTAGACAGTAAGGTCAATCTTGATCTTTATTATCAAGTGTTAAATCTACTCGAAGAAAAGCAAATAAAAGCCGAGACTATAAGTGGTGATGAAAAGCTGTACGGCATGATACAGGGCCTGGCTGCGTCTTACAAAGATCCATACACTACATTTTTCCCGCCTAGTGAAGCTGAGAATTTTAAGACATCAGTTGCTGGTGCCTTTGAAGGTGTCGGTATGGAAGTCGGTATGAAAAACAATACCTTGACCGTGATATCACCACTCAAAAACTCTCCAGCTGAAAAAGCAGGCATAAAAGCTGATGATAAAATAATAGGAGTAAATGCAACCACCACAGAAAATATGTCGGTAGAGGCGGCTATAAAGCTAATACGCGGACCAAAGGGTACACCAGTCACGCTAAAAATATTTAGGGGCAGCGAAAATAAAATAAAAGAAATTACCATCATTAGAGAAAAGATAGATCTACCGATAGTAGACACGGCAGTAGTCGGTAATGCTTTTAAAATAAGTCTGTATAGCTTTTCAGAAAACTCACCAGTAAAATTTGAGGCGGCATTAAAAGAGTTTGTAGCCTCTGGTAAAAAAAATCTTATTATAGATGTGCGCAATAATCCTGGTGGATATCTCGAGGCAGCTGTCATGATAGCGTCATTTTTTGTAGAAAAAGATAAAAATATAGTGTCGGAGGATTTTACAAGAAAAAATCTAAAGACAGAGCATGTGAGTAAAGGCTTTGTGTATTTGCCGAGTGATATAAAGGTGATAGTACTCGTAAATAAAGGTTCAGCCTCAGCTAGTGAGATCTTGGCAGGA
>JAYWGA010000038.1:0-2808 GCA_043778525.1 bacterium | reverse complement strand
GTGCTGGTCGATGAGAATGTTCGATGGTTTGACATCTAAACACGATTCGTTCGTGCTCGTCCATCGCCGACGCGACGAGCCTACCTCGATGAATGATGCCATGCGCTTCTTTGAGATAGTTCAGTGCGGTGACCGTCTGAAAGAACGAATGAACAGTGACCTTCGATCATGGCCATGACTCACCGCATAGGTCAATTTGCCTAGAACGTTTTCGGGAATCGGTCGTCGGATCAGTTTCAGTAGTTTATCAAAACACGAGGCCATCAGTTCCATGCAGATCCAAACATCAGCCTAGCGGATGGTTGTGCACGAGACGTTCGTCACGGGTGATCGATGCCTACCGAATTGATGAAGTAGCCCAGGCACCGGACGATGTACGGGAAATTGTAGCTCTTAATGATCACGTCGAAAAATATTCTCATCAGCCGAGCGTATCATATTTAAAATATTAGTGAGCGTATTATCTTCCTGCCTATAATTTTCGGTAAGATAGCATATAACGGGCTTGGCATTCTGCCAAGCCCTACTATTAAATGCGTACTCATTTTTAGCATTCTGATCATTTTTGGCGTACACACTTTTCTTTTCCTCCTCATTCATATCATCCCAGTCTTTTTCGGCAAATAGATTTTGCGCCTCTTTTTCTTGTGCTGCCATTTCACCTCTATTACTTTTTACTACTGGTGGAAGCTGAAAAAAGTCCCCGCAAAATATAACCTGCACTCCGCCAAAGGGTTCCTGATTTTTTCTTATAAATTTCATAATCTTATCCATCATGTCTAGCCTAGATGCGTGTAGCATTGATATCTCATCTATGATTAGAACTTTCGTCCCCAATATTCTTTTATTTAATTTCTCATTCTGGCTCATATTTTCGAGGTCCCAGTCAGTGATTCTATCCTTGATACCTATGCCTGAAAATGAGTGTATAGTAGTACCACCAATATGTGTCGCTGCTATACCGGTACTCGCAGTCACAGCATGCATCACCGAGTGAGCGCCGAGGTACTTGATCAGCTGATTGATAACATAAGTCTTACCCGTGCCGGCCCCGCCAGTCAAAAATGTAGTGTGTCCCAGTTTTAATATATCAAGCGCCTCCTTTTGTGTCATGTGTTTATATTTATAACTTTAATTTATTTTTTAAAAAGTTTACAATTTATTTTTAAATTAACTAAGAAGAATTTTATTTTAGAAACTAATTAAAAATATAATAAATGATTTATTTTTCTTAAATGTATTATAACTTTTTTAGAGTTTATTTTACACTTGCTCAAGATATTTTATTATGTTATTATGCAAAAGGAATTTTAACTAATCGCTCATTTTTATAAGGAAAACAAAATGAAAATTCAATTTTTTACTGTTCATGCAACTGTTCCCGAATTAGGTAACTCTGTAAAAAATGCAATTCTCGTAGCTGAGGAAAAGCTAAAAGAGGAATTTAACTTATGGGGGGTTGGTAAAAAAGTTCTGCACAGACCAGAAATTTCTAAAAGTGCATACCCCATGAATACTCGTATGGGTGGATACGATCGTACAGCAAGATATGCTTGCACAATCAATATGACTGTTTTTTATGAGGAAGTTATGGAAAAATCTAACACAGACTCAGTTCGTCGAGGGTCTGGTCCCTATATTAAAAATTAAATTTTTATCACTACAAAAAGCGCGATACACTGCGCTTTTTTCTTTTGCCAAAATATAAAAAATATTAAAATTGCTCATTATGCATTTTTATGTTAATATGCAAAAGGAATTTTAACTAATCGCTCTTTCACAACCATAAATTACAGGAGTAAAACTTATGGAAAAAATAGAAAACTTTCTTGATTTCATTATCAAGTGGCTCACAGCATTCTGCTGGTGGGTTGACGTTAGATTCAATAAAGATAGTGTATGGGTGTCAAAAGTATTAATTTCAATTTTAATGCTTGCCAATTACCTGCTGACCGCATACCTTGAACCCCCTAATAGCATTTTTTATAATGTTTTAATGTTCTTTACCTATATCTTTTGCTACTTTTTATTTTCCTATTCTCTAAACTTTTTTAAAATATTTGAAAAAAGTAAAAAAACCCCTAATCAAAACAGACCTAGATTAATAATATGGTGTATCGCAATTTTTTTATTCATGACAATTAATTGCTTCTTAAGCATTCAGCCCAGTTCTTATTTTCCTGTATTGCAAATAGATACCGCTATCTGGAATACAATTCTTTCTACCGTTATGTTTCAGGCTGTGGCCATGGTTTTATCTACAGAAGCCATATCTCCCAAAGAGAGAAATATGAGAAAACAAAAAACTAAAGATAGCTAAATAACTTTTGCTAAGAGCGCAACACACTGCGCTTTTTTCTTTTGCCAAAATTATAAAAATGTGTTATAATATATTTAGAAAAATAAATTTATGACTGATAAAAATGAAAACAAGCTCACCTCTAAAAAATCTGAATCGAGTGAGAATAATAAAAATAGTAAATATAACCTCATCATAATCGGTGGGGGAGCGAGTGGTATGATGGCCGCCGCTACTGCGGCGGCCAAGCTCGCACATAACCCAGAAGATGGAATCTCTGAAAAAGAAAGTCCAAAGTCAGCTGTAAATAACAAAAGGATTTTAATAATAGAACATAACACTGAGCTAGGTAAAAAGCTAAAAATTACTGGTGGGGGTAGATGTAATATACTTAATGCTGAGGAGGATACTGAAAAGCTACTTGCTAATTATGGTAAATCTAAAAAGTTCCTGCATACTACCTTTGCAGAATTTGGAATGCAAGATACTGTAGACTATTTTAAAAATAT
>JAYWGA010000037.1:0-2876 GCA_043778525.1 bacterium | reverse complement strand
TCTATGTATAGATAAAAGTCAGCAGGATTATCAGCTGGGTCACGCGATAGCGCTGCCATGAGTATTTTACCCACCAAGATAAGGCCAAGCAGATTTGCGTTCATTTCGCCCAGCCTGCCCTTAGAAAGATTGACCAAGAAAATCTTTTTATTATCCATGATGTCTTTTATATTAAAGCTGGATTTTTCTTGCACTATGATTGGCCTCATTATATCATTTGAAAGAAAGCCGTCAAACTTACTAGTCACATATGGTACATAGTTTTCGAGGCCCTGCTCACCGCTAGTCGCCTCTGCCGCTTTCCAAAACTGTTTGACCAGAGGATTACTACAATGCGACATTTTCATAGCACGAAAATCACTATCAGCCATCACGCGCGATATCTCCATAAGGGTCGAGCCCGACTCTGGATGCTCCATCACTAGCATTGCGGCATTGCGAAAGTACTGCTCAAACATAGGCCCACCAGACACTTTCATATCAAAGAGTTTATTAAAAATAGCCAAAAGCTCATTGACCACAAATATCTTTTGCTCTGGATACCTGATGTCATACTCTAGCATATTTAATCCTATCGGCCGTTTTGTATCTGCTGGATCAAAATATATCACATCATCTATACGCTCGCGAGGAATATTTGCTAGTATGTCCTGTATATCGGAGCCATGCGGATCTATAAAGCAAACACCCTCGCCATTTTTGATATCTTGGATTGTCATGTTTTTGAGTAGGGTAGTCTTACCTGTACCTGTCTGTCCAATACAATAAAAATGCCTCACTCTATCTTCTTTAGCAAATTTTACCTGCTGCTCTGCTTGTCTATATTTATTTATACCGAGCAGTACGCCCTCTACAGATACTGCGCTCGGTGCTGCAGCTTGCTTTGACTCGTATTGATTTAGCTCATTAAAATCCGACTCAGAAAGACCCTCAGGAAAATGACAGATGGTAGCGAGCTCGGTGAGATTAAGTGGGAAGCTTTCTTTTTCATCAAAATATCTATAAATAAAATGTTTAGAAAAATTATTAAAGTCTTTCATCTTCACTTCTTTAAAATCTATGCTATTGCCCTTTGCCTCCGTAAACTGCCTAAAAGCCGAAGACATCTCGCGCAATACCGCCTGCGAGCGCACTGCACTTTGGGATGAGGCCACTAGTCTGATATTTGTATTTACTATTGTTGAGTTTAATTTTTCGCTTATTAGTTTTATGGCGTCTTCATCAGCATGAGATACATTTGCCTGATTTTTATTTGACTCACTTTGATCTTTAAACATTTCAAATAAAGTATTTTTAGCAAAACCGCCCAGTGTCTCGTCTTCTAGTATCCTTTTGAGACTAGTGCCTTTTTTTATTTTGTCTAGCATCTTTCCGTACTCTTTAAGAAACCTTTCCCCTACAGGCTTTATCACTATTTGCATACTGGCTCCCTCTTCTAGTTTTTTCATTTTAGAAAAAACAGATACTATCACACTAAGTGGATCTGCTGCAAAATCGCTATATCTTTTTATGGGTAATGCTGGTGTACGCAGCGGTGCACCTACAGCACCACAAGAAAATCCATCAGAAAAAAATACATTAAAATCATTTTTTTGCTCGAGTATTTTTGCTTTTGGATATAGGGCTAATATTTGTTTTTGCAAAAGATCTTTAAAATTATTTGGTACTGACACATAAAATTTTATCTGTTCATCGCCTTGTGGCTTTGCTATTTCTATAGAAAAGAAATCACTATTTTTGTCTATATTTTTTAATGGTGCTAATGCTAGCATGCCAGCATAAAACCTCTCCATGAGAGCTATCAGTGCCTTTGGGTCTTGATCTTCTTTTTCTTTGTTTGAGGACTGCAAAACTATTTCAAAAAGGGTAGTCTCGACTGCTTTTTTTGTATCTTTTAAATTGCCAAAACTCTTTGGATCAGAATACATAAGTACATACTGCACAAGAAATCTATGAAAATCATCATCTAGATGTTTGTCATTTATTTTGTCGAGTATAGCAAAAGCGTTGCTTATACCTTCAGCTACAAAAATATCTATTATCTTTTGTACTTTTTCATCATGTTCTTCAGGGGCAAGACCTAAGGCTATGGTGCTTATTTGAGATATTGGTAGGGCTATAATACTATTTACGTCAGCATGTTTTTCTAAGGCTTGATACTTTTTCAATATATCACTAGCTACTATTTCTTTATTTTCTACAGATATCAAAGTCTCACCAGCTATCTCCACTGTTTTATTTTCTATTATACTTTTTAAATACAATATTTCTTCATCTTTGTTTTTGAATTCCTGATTTTTATAATCTTTAAACTCTTGAGTACTCATTACTTATGAGTATAAATTATTTTTTATAAAAAACAAAATATCTACTGTATTGTAATTTGTTTTGTAGACAAAGTTCCATTTATACTTAAACAAGACAGAATATAGTTTCCTGAAAAATTTGTATCTGAAATACTAAGGTTGCCATTTACTGAAACAGATACTGCTCCGCTACCGCCAAGCACTCTATAACCTTGCAAAGTACAAGAAGCTGCATTTGTAGTATTCCAGTTTAAAATATTTCTCGTTCCATAGAAAGAGTTTATGGAAGAGTTTGCAACTGGACAAAGGTCAGCTCTCCAGGCGCAATTATTTTCTCTTTGCATCTGACTACCATCCGCACATATTCTCACTTCTGCTGTACATATGTTACTTCCATTGCTTGCATTTGTTGTGATAGTTTGATTTGCAGTTCCTCCATTGCCAGTGCAACTGAGACTGTATGAGGTTGGGTTATTATTTATGTAGATATTTTGTAATCCAGAAATATTTACGCTTTGATTGTTTAAAGTACATGAATTTGCATTACTGCTAGACCAGTTTATGGTTGCA
>JAYWGA010000036.1:0-2900 GCA_043778525.1 bacterium | reverse complement strand
CCATTATACTTATAAGCAGATCCTGTATTTATGTTTATATCTCCGACTATGTCTAGTTTGAATATTGGGGTGGTGGTGCCTATTCCTATATTTGTATTATTGGCTATAAATAGTGTAGAGGTGGCTTGTGCTAGATTATTTGTATCACCTCTAAAGACAAAGCCATTTGTGAGACCGCTTATAATACTACTGGTGGCCACGACTCCGTTTACACTGCTGGTGAGTATGCCTGTGGTGGTGGCGAAGGAAGTAGAGACCAGGGTATTTGAGGCTAGTAGACTTGAGATATTTCCTATACTCGCGCTTGTGATGGTGGCACTGCTAGCTATTAGGTTTGTGGTAGTTATATTTGTAAAAAATCCTGATACTGAGTTTAGGCTGTTTAACACCAAATCTCTAATGGTGCCGAGTGACAAGCGTCCTGAGGAATCAGTCGTCAAATACTGAGCTGAAGGGATAGTCAGCTTTGTGACGTTGGCCGAGTTAAAGTTGACTGTGTAAAGATTGTTTTGTAGTAAATCTTTAACTATGCCTTGAGGACCTAGGCCTGTAGTACCTATTATAGTAGACAGGCCACCTGGTGTTATTTTAGATACATTAGCAGAAGTAAAGTTTGCTACGTATAGATTACCCCCAGTGTCTATGGTAATACTTGAAGGGCCAGTACCTACACTAGCTAGAGTAGAGGTAGCACCGGCTGGGGTTATTTTAGATACATTGTTTGAGGCATTGTTTGCAGTATATAGATTGCCACTCGAGTCGATAGCTATAGAAAGAGGGGCTGTACCAGCACCAAGGGAAGCAAAAAGACTTGGTACTCCAGCTGGGGTTATTTTTGTGATTGTATTCGCTGTAAAGTTTGCTACGTAGAGATTGCCAGTAGGATCTATTACTAAACTGCGAGGATTAGTACCCACTACAGCAAATATACTAGGCACACCAGCTGGGGTTATTTTAGATACATTGTTTGAAGCGGAATTTGTCGTGTACACATTTCCAATAGAGTCGACAGCAATACCAAAAGGATTTGTACCTGGCCCAATGATAATGGAAGTACTTGCACCAGCTGGGGTTATTCTGGTGACAGTGTTTGCACTAGAGTTTGCAGTGTATACATTTCCAAGTGAGTCGATAGCAATACCCCTTGCATCATTTCCCGTGTTTGCATAAACAGTAGAAATACCTGCTGGGGTTATTCTGGTGACAGTGTCTACGCTACGATCTGTCGTATATACATTTCCATTAGTGTCTATGGCTATAGCACTTGAGTTGCCGCCTGTAGTGCCGAGTATAGTAGACACACCAGTTGTGACAGATCCATAGTTTATAAGTGTAGTAGAGCCGACTACTATTAGATTTGAAGCTGTAGTGCTGCCAAGTGTAGTAGTGGCTAGTGTCGATGTACCTGTCACTCTAAAAACATTAGACACAGTAGAAGTACCAGCTACAAGAGTGGTTGTAGTTGCATTTGTAGCTGTTAGATTTGTAAAGAAAGCTGAGACTGCATTTAATAGAGTAGTGAAGAAGTTGCTACTTGTAGCATTTGTGATGGAGGCTGAACCTATTGCTAAAAGACTAGCGGTAGTTGTACCGTTTAAGGATATATTATTTAAGGCAGATATTATTGTGCTAGTAGACACTCCATTTACAATAGAGATTAGCGTATTTGTAGTAGTAGAAAAAGTAAGAGCATTTACTGTAGATGAAGCTACTAGATTTGTAAGGTCTGTACTAGTAGATACTCCGTTTATGATGCTGGTGAGTATGGAGCCTGAGACTGATAGAGTGTTTGAGTTTACTATACTACTAGTAGATATAACCCCGTTTACAGATGAGGTAGCTATGTTGCCTCCAGTAGTGAATGAGTTGCTTGAGATTACAGATGTCGTAGAGACTACCCCATTTACTGTACTGGTTAAAACATTTCCCAAAACAGACTGTGTAAATGAATTTATAAATAAAATTATGTCCGAAGAAATACCATTTATTATATTTGTAAATGTATTACTGGTTGTTGATACTGTGTTGCTATTTATAAAGTTTGTACTAGTAGTAGATAGTTTTCCATTTACTGTACTTGAGAGTATAAAGTTGTTTGTAGTGGTAGATATAGTGAGAGCATTTACCGTACTACTAGCCACTAAATTTGTAAGATCACTGGAAGTGGCAATACCATTTACTATAGAAGATAACACTGAACCCGAGACAGAGAGAGTGTTTGTATTTATGATACTACTAGTACTAGTCACGCCATTAACATTTATTCCAAAGGTATTTATAGTAGATGAAGTGGTAGCATTAGAGATCACACTACTTGTAGCCACTACTCCATTTATTGTAGTAGTAAGAATATTGCCTGAGAGCGTCTGAGTAAAGCTATTTATAAAAGAAATAATGTTTGCGGCTATGCCGTTTACAAAGCTGGTGAATGTGTTTGTGGTAGTAGAAACTATATTTGAATTTACAAAGTTAGTACTTGTAGTGGAGATGACACCATTTACATTACTAGTAAGTATAAAGTTGTTTGAAGTAGTGGATATACTTATTAGATTAGAAATAGTAGTAGTAGGTACGCTAGTAGTAGAGACTATTCCGTTTATTGTGCTAGTGAGTATTTGGGTACCAGTAGAATAAGATAGTGAAGAAGAGTTTATAATACTAGTGCTAGCAACAATTCCATTTATATTACTAGTTAATACATTGCCAGATGAGGATTGGGTGAATAGATTTATAAAGTTTATTACTGCACTGGCAATACCATTTACAGTTGAAGTGAAAGTATTTGTAGTAGTCGAGACTGTGTTCGTAGTACCACTAGCCAGTAAACTAGAGATATTACCTATGCTTGCATTGGTGATTGTAGCATTTGTAGCTACTAAGTTATTTGCAGTTAAAGTATT
>JAYWGA010000035.1:0-2934 GCA_043778525.1 bacterium | reverse complement strand
TTGGAATAAAATCGCCGTCATAATATTTTACAGTTTTATTTAAAAAGATACCTTTATTTGCTATGACATTTTCTAGCATTTTTTTGCCTTTTTCTTTATATTCATTTTCTTGCGTCTCATTTAAAAAGCCTCCGATTTTACCACCAAACTTTTGCCAATTTTCTTCATATGTCTCTAGAAGATTTTTATCAAATCTTTTTTCAGCCGGCAGCTTTGCGAGTGGCTCGAGCACGCTATGTACAGTCGAGCCGAGGCTCATGGCAGGCGCGACTATATTTATTTTTCTGCCATTTTCATTTTTATAAATATTTTTAAGATAATAAAGACGAGGGCATTTTAAAAAGTCACCAGACGAAGAATGAGAAAGCCATACTGCACTATATTTATCTTGTTTTACTTTTTTTGATTTTGTTTCTCTCATAATATTTTTAGAAAAATTATCTATAAGCTTTTTTAAATTCGGCATACTTTCCTGAAAATACAAAATAAGAAAACCACACAAATAAAATAATAAGACCCAAGTAGCCAGAAGAGACTACTTTTGAAAGTGCAGACCCAAAAAAATAACCAACAAAACCCCAAAGAGTATTCCATATTAGCACAGAGCAAATGACAAAAGGAATGAGTTTTTTAAAATCATATTTTATGACTCCGAGCGCGACGGAAGTAATGGCTCCAAATCCAGGTAAAAGATAAAATAAAAATACGGACTTTATACCACTTTTTTGTATTTGGTTTTGTAGCTTATTTATGTCTTTGTCTAGATGTAATTTTGTTAAAATACGACTAACTCCATAACGCCCTAAAATATAATCTATAGTGTAGCCAATGAGCATACCGAGGCTAGCCATGAGTACTGTCTCTAGCATACGTCCAAAATGACCGGCAGTAATAGAGAGTGAAAGAAAAATAATAATAGTGCCTGGAAAATATGCACCAAGTAAAATAATAGACTCAACTAGTGCCGCAAAAAATACTACGATAAGTCCATACTTTAGAAAAAAGTTATTTACATAATCTACCATTTGTACGGCTGAAGGCAAGTCTAAATAACCCCAAATAAAAGAAATTAAAAAGAAAAGAGAGACCACCAAAGATATTGCTATAAAAAACTCTAGATTTTGCCTTGCACTTTTTAGCACGGATTTTATATTTGTTTGCATGTATTTATATTTTACCAGAAAGCAAGTCTTCTTCAAACTCTATTATACCTACTAAGCTTTCTTTGTATCCACTGGTATCAGGAAAGTCTAAGCTCATAACTTTTGCATACACTTTTTCGGTAAGTCTTTGCACTCTATCTAGTAGTTCATCTTCCAAATTTAGCTCCAAGCTTACTATTTTGCCACTTCTGTCGGCTTCTAAAAATTCTATAATACCAGTTTCTACTTTAGAATTATTATAATCTTTAGAGTTTTTTAAAAGTATTTTGTAAAAAGCTAGCTGATACTTAAAAAAGTGTAATTTTATTTTTTCATATTCAAGCAGCTTGCTACTCCCCTCCTCCCACGAGCTTATTGCATTACCTGTTTTGAGATCACTCACCACTATTTTATTTTCCTGTATTTCTATTTTGTCTATATTGCCGGTGATGGGCACAGCTCCGAGCATTATGTTTTCGCCCCCAAACTTCACCTCAACTTTTATTTCTGTTTTACTATTTTCAAGGCGTGATTGCAAATCTTTTATATATATCTGCAAATTTTCTATTCCAAACTTTTCGTACTTTTTATATTCCACCTCGGGTAGTCTATACTTAAGTAATTCTTTTTTAAAAACTTCAAACACAAAACCATCCACAGGATATTCTTTATTTTTATTTATACATACAAAATACTTTTCTATGGCTGCGTGCATCGCTGAGCCATATCCAGCAGCAGGCGGCATTGCGGATGGGAATTTTAAAAGATTTTGCTCTACAAAAGTATTTGGTCCCATTTTTATAAAATCTAAAAAGCTTTTTAAATGTGATACTGGTATTTTATAATTTTCCAGCACTCTTTGCAGTAGTGCTTTTTCATCTTCTACGTATTCTGGCACTTTACCGAAAGATAAACTCTCTAAAACAGAGTCACTTATTTCTTTTTTTTCTGTGCCTTCTTCTCGCTCTTCTTTTTTGTCATTTTTTTCCTGTAAAAGATAAGATAGTTTTTTGTCACTATGTGTCAGATATATAGTATGTTTAGCGCGAGTGAGAGCTACATACAAAAGCCGTATTTTGTCATCATCATTTTCATCTTCGGCCGAGAGCTTTAGATTTAAAGGGAAAGATATTAGCTTCATACCGCCAGATTTATTCCAAGTCTTTTCGCTAGCGTCTAGTATAAAGACATATTCAAATTCCAAACCTTTGGCTTTATGAGCTGTTAGTATTTGCACTGCATTATTAGAGCTTTCAAAAATACTTTTATTTGAAAGGGTGAGATTGTTGCCATTATACATTTCTACAAAATCTAAAATGTCTTTTGCAAAAAGGTATTCACCTTGTTTAAATTCTGCTAGCGCATTTGTAAGGCTACGCAAAGACGAAATAAAATTTAAATATTCTGATTTTTTATTTTTAAAAATATCTAGACCAAAATAATAATTTTTAAAATAAGTATTTTGTACTATTTTATCTATAATATAGTTTAGTGGAGTCGAGGAGGCTTTTACAGATAGCTCTATTAAAAATTCTGCTATGTTTTTAATATCTTCATTTTCACTTTGAAGCATGGTAGTGACCCAGGAAATTTTTTCTTCAACCCTACTCTGTTTTACTTTTTCGGCTATCTTCCATATTTCGAGGCGAGAAATATTCCAAAAATCAAAAGAAAGTATTTCTGGTAAAAGATATTCTACATTTTCTCCATTAAAGCTATGCGCTATAAATTTTAATATACTTATTATTTCTTTTATAGATTTTATCTCTAGCACATTTTCTCTTTTTTCATA
>JAYWGA010000034.1:0-7708 GCA_043778525.1 bacterium | reverse complement strand
AATACACACTTGACATAAGTGTGTATTTTATTGAAAAGTTTATTTACAATATTTTTGCAAAATTATTTCTTTTTAGCTTTTACTTTCTTTGGAGATATGGTTCTAGCTTTTTCACCTGTTATTATCCCTGCATCTATGAGCATGTTATTTACAGTATCGGACGGCTTTGCTCCGACAGATATCCAGTGAGCGATACGCTCTTTATTAAAAACTACTTTACCTTTTTGTACATCATGGTTGCCTACTATTTCTACTGGCTTGCCAGTTTTTGGCTTGTGCGTGTGTGGAGTGACTATCACACGAAAGTATGGGTCATTTGTTTTTCCTGTTCTTTGTAATCTGATTTTTAACATATTTACTATTTATGAGGATAATAATATCATATTTATTCCAAAAAGACAAGCTATGCTATTGTGTGCAGGCTTATAAGAATTTAGACCCCACCCGATTGCTTGGGAAGGGTCTATTTTTGAGAAGGGATTTAAAATGCTGTCCTGCTTCTCTTTACTAAAAGAAAGTAGGCACTTTCGCCCCAAGAGGCAGACTGCGCAAATGGTTGGAACGAGATAGCCCTATCACCGGGAGGCCCTGAGATGAGTGCAAAGTTATTAAACCCATCCGCCCTTACATTTACTCCCAAAGCAACTATACTTTTGCTTTTATAGAGCTCGGACAAAGTGGCCTCAAGGGCAAGCAAATGCCCTATCTGAGCCTGCTCATAAATTCCTTCTGACTTAATATGTTTTACAAAATCAGAAATTTTCAAACCGATTGCAGGGTGCAAATGGTATATCCAGTTTCCAATTTGTGACTTTGAGATTTTCAGGGATTTTTTTACATGCTTTGGATCTATTTCCATAAACAAAGAATCTTTTATTGCTTGCTGGACTTTGTGGTCCGAGCTCACTGAGATATTTCCAAGACTACTCATCATTATTTTTTTCTCCTATCTATTTTTTCTAGTTTACCTTACATTTCTCTCGCCGCTCTCGGTCGAGATTACTGTGTATAATAGTAGCATAAGTGTTTGCAATTGTCAAGGAGCTAATCTATTTAAAATCTACCCATCTTTGGATTAAGGCAAAATTTTCTTGAACGCATCCAAAGCTTCTGAATTTGAGTTTACCCTCCAGTCTTTTTCTTTATTTTTATTAAACCACAAGAATCCTTTTACTTCAGGATACTTATAGAGCTCCTCAGTCAAAGCATTTTTTATCCAGGTAGCTTTATTTATATTTTCATGTGTGGCCATAGAAAAGATATAAATTGGTTTGTTATAGTTTTTTAACTTTTGCAAACTATTATCAAATACTTGTTTAAATGTTTGCTCGGCACTCCCTCCAAAATTAAAACCATCCACTCCAACATAGTCAACATAAGCATCCCCTGGGTAAAACTTTTCTATACTATTTGCAGTCGTATCTGGTAGCGAGTCATTGTTTGGTACCCAAGCAAATTTAACATTTGGTACATCTACAAAAAACTTATTTATATATCTATAACTATCTATGAATTTTTGAGGAGTATTAGTACCACAAGTAGCACACCAAGGAAACCAGTTGCCGTTGAATTCTGAATAAGGAATAAGAATTACAGGTTTGCCATATTGTTTTGCCTGACTAGCATATCTTATAAAAAAGTCATCTAACTTTCCAGACAAAACAGCATCAAAAGAATACTCTGGTTGATTAAAGTAATCCCTATTGTAATCTACCGCCTCCCAAAAAATTACCATTGTTTTGCCAGCTCCACCTATTCTACTAGCATATTCTGATGGGAAGTTTTTTTGATTTCCCCAATGCGAAAAGACCATCTCCATATCTGTTTTTTTACCCACTAAACTTTCAAAATTTGACATAGCATTATCTTGCCACCCTACATAGGCTCCCCATTTTAAATATGAAGGCATTTTTGTATTATTAGTTATTTGAGTAGTAATAGTTGTAGGCACAGGTACTTGCGGTCTTTGTACAGGTGGTGTTGTAGTTGGCATAGATGTATTATTGTTTGTGGGTAAGGTCGTAGGTGGAGGAGTTGTTTGGGTAGGTTGCGTTTTAGTGGCCAGGCTAGGAGAGATGTTGGTAGGTGTAATAACAGGATTCGAAATAGCGAGTGTACCAGTAGAAATACTCAAGGGATATTCTGGCGTCATAGTAGCTAAGTTTACAATAATTATATTTGGAGGGAGTTGTCCTGTGGTTGTAGCACTAGATAAACTTTTACAATCTGGCGCTGCGAAAGATATCTCATTTGAAAAAGATCTTTTCGATTTATTTACGGCAATTACTCTGTACACGAAAGAGTCAATACCATAGTCAGTTTTCCAATGATTGTCTTCAAAACTATTTATCGTTTTTATTTGAGAATTAAGTATGTTTGACCAATTCAAAGTTGAAACTTTTTTTCTCTGTATTAAATACTTTTCTGCATTATCAGCAAAAGACCAATCTAATAAAATCTGAGGCACATTTCCATTACACTTTACAGAGACTGGATACAAAGTAAAGCTACTAGGTTGTTTTATAGGCTCCGCAAAAATGTCTCTAGGTTTTGGTGTATAGAAGGCAAAGAATATTATTAGAATTATAAGAATGCTAAATATATGCAGATGTATTTGTTTTATCATATAGATAATATGATAGCACAAAAGCTACATATTTATTTAAAACTTATAAACAATTTATGGATTCATTTGAAGTATTCCTCCTTTCATAGAGGTCACAAGTGTATTTTTTTGTACTAGATAATTTACTATGCTTTGCATATTAGTTGGAGTTATAGATAATGCGTCACCATTGGTGTCTACTTGATGGAACATAAGTATTAACCAAGTTTTTGTAGACTCTGCAATATCTATCCAAGATTTTATTTGATCTACTGAAGTGGTGAGATCTATTTGTTGTATTTTTAATTCATACTTATTTGTAGATTTTGTATTGTATCCTCTGTTTACAGATCTGCCTCCTATATACCCAGCATTTGCGGCTGCTTGTACTACACTCGCATTATAGTCTCCATAAGGATATACAATAACATCCACATTACTTACTCCCATATTTAGTAGGTCAGATTTAGAATTTGTCACCTCTGCCACCATTCTATCTTGGGGGATATTTGAAAGGGATGGATGAGTCTGGCTGTGAGAGCCTATTTCATGTCCAGCAGCTTGTATTTGCAGTACTTGATTTGGATTAACAAAATCCCTAACATTAGAAAAGCTCATATTGTCTATTGTTAGATATCCATTGCTAGCCAATCTATGAAATATTGTAAAGGACTCTACATTTGCAGGAATACTAAATTGCTTTACAAATAAAGTCCAAGTGGACGCAGGTGGTAGTGTAGCTAGCTCGGCATACACATAGGTACTACTACCCATATTGTATCTAGCTGTTATGGTTGTAGTAGCATCAGACATATAATAATCATAAAACTCAGACAGCTGACCATCTACAACCGAAGAGTCTTTGAAAAACCATTTTGCATCACCGTCTACATAATTAGACATTTCTACTTTTGTAGCACTGCCGCCTGTATACCCCGCTACAGGATATGTAAATGTGGCCGTGTTTGTGCCCCAATTACCCTTAAACCAATCCACAGGACCGTTTGTATCTGCAGATTCTAGTGAAAAATTTGGTACGCGATTATCTGGCAATGTCCCCAAAGTTTCTAGACTTATTATTTCAAAAGAACCTTTTAGATTTGCATTATTTAATATAGGAAGTGCAGATGTAAAATGAGATGACCATCCATCATCAAAAGTTAGGCTGACCATGCCTCGGTTAAATGTATCTGTATCGATATTTCCAGGTATAACAGAATAATCATCTAATATAAGAGTCCCCGTGCTTGATATGGATTGGAATACAGTCAGTTGAGATGTATTTATGGGAGTGTTTAGTGCTATGACAGTTTGTTTCCAGTTTGCACTTGGATTTAAATTGGCTATTCCAGCATATACAAAACTGCCGTCATTTAGTGTATACCTAACCGTAAGGGTAGTAGTGGCAGTAGATTTATAATAACTCGAAAAAGTGTATAGTGTATTGCTGGCTACGCTAATAGGATCAAAAATCCATTTCGCATCTCCATCTGTATAATTATTTACATCTATCTGTACAGCTTTTAGACCTGTATTACCAGCTACAGGATAAGAAAAGTTTCTATCATTTGTACCATAGCCACCTTTTTGCCACGATTGTGGATTGTTATTTACATCCGATATTTCAAAGGATGGATTTAATACTAAGTTTGTAGTCGTAGAATTATTCACAATAAATGGAATATTTGTAGCTGTATTATTTCCAGCAGCATCATGAGTAGTTGCTTTTAATATATGAGATCCATTTGGCACACTTCTCGTATCCCAATTAAAACTATACGGAGATGTAGTTATTTGCGGAGATATCACAATGCCATCTACAGCAAATATCACATATGTGACGGCGACATTGTCACTTGAGCTAGCTCTTATATTTATAATATCAGAAACTGTAGAGCTCGCTAGTGGAAATATAAAATCAACCACTGGTGGCTGCACATCTGTATTTACAGTAGTAGATCCTACTACAAACAATCCTGTATCATCTAAATTTAAATATCCATTAGCACTAATAAGATGGAAGAGCGACACTGACTTTACATTTGTAGGTGGAGTGAAAGTGGCAGTAGCAAAGGACCAAGTCTCTATTGGTTGTATTTCTTTTTTAAGTCCAAAATATAGCTCGGAATTATCATTCATAGTATATCTTCCTATTATATCCGATATCACATTTGATTTGTACTTTGTATCATATCTGTATAGTGTGCCTGGAGATACCAGCACATCATCATGCCTCCATTTTGCATCACCGTCTACATAATTAGACACAGTAAGCCCAGCAGCTTTATTTCCATCTGGTCCCACTATAGGATAATTAAAAGTTCTAGTGTTATTTCCAAATCCAGAAATATTCCAATTACTTGGATATAGTCCAGTTTGATTTTCAAAGCTCGAATTTAAAATTAAATTAGTTAGGGTGCTTGTGGCCGTCGTAGTGCCACTTCCTTGTTGATTATTTACATTAAAGATAATGCTACTTGAAGTTGCTATATTACCTGATGTGTCTCTTGCAACTGCAAAGGCAGTGTGCGTAGCATTTGCTAAAGTATTTGTGTCTATCTGAAAATTATAAGGTAATACATTTAATATTCCCCTACTTATAGTATCTATAAATAAGTTTACACTTTCTACTGCATTTGTATCTGTTGCATTTACTTGAAAATTAAAAGTACCTGTAGCTGTTTGATTTTGTATTGGACTTATAATATTTACAACAGGAGGAACATTGTCCACCAAGCTAAGAGAATAATCATCCGTACTCAGTGTTCCCACCCTGAACAAGCTTTGAAAAGCTGTTACACTTGTCACATTTACTGGAACCGTAAAAGTAAATTCAGTTTTTTTCCAAGAACTAGAAGATGCCATTTTTGGACTAAGTGTAGAGTACAAAAATGTACTAGAAGCTGTTTTATATCTTAAATACACAGCTGTACTTGTACTTGATTTATAGTTCCAAGATAAACTATAAGTTTTGCTGGGAATAACATCAACATCATCAAATATCCATTTTGCATCACCAGAAACATATGAAGTCATGCTTACATCTACAGCATTACCTGATATACCAGTAGTTGGATACGTAAAAGTAGTGGCATTATTTCCAAATTTTCCTGTAGACCAATTAAGTGGTTTTGATGGAGTGCTGGTAGCAAATAAATTTACTCCAGGATTTTTTATTAGGTTTATAATACTACTACTTGTACTTACAATTGGCGGAGTGCTTGTGCTGGATGTAGTAGCAATATTTAAAGATAGATTAAAGTTATCTGTAGTTAGTACTCCGACTTGTCTGAGTGAGTGAAAAAAGGTTACTGTATTTGCCCCAGCTGGTGGAGTGAATACTCTTTCTATCTTTGCCCAAGTACTAGTAGCTGGAAAATCACCATAATCTTTGTATGAATAATTACCATTAGCATATGAAAATTGTGCGGTTAAATGAGAGGTGGAGCTTGCAGTATAATAATTAGAATATCTATATTCTAAACCTGGTGTAATATAAACTGGTGAAAATAACCATTTTGCGTCACCGTCTACTATGCTTATCATTTGTAGTTTAGCAGCACTATTTCCATCCTGACCAGCAACAGGATATGTAAACAAAGCATCGTTTAATCCATAACCTCCTTTATACCAACTTTCTGGATTATTTGGATTTCCAGACTGCGCATTTGCAAAGCTAGGATTTAATATTAAATTACCAGTTGCTTGAGCATTATTGTTTAAATACATGTTTATCGTGGTTGTTTTTGAAGCACCCAGCGGGTCTGTAGCTTTGAGCTCTACCTCTATATACACATCTGGATCATTATGATCTGGAGCTATAAACACAGGACTGTTTCCAGTGAGAGTTTGTATGATATGTGTATGCGTATTGTGATGCAATATTATTCTCCAAGTAAGAGAGTTACCTATTAAAGCACCACTCTCCGGATCTGTTGCTGTGCCTTGTAGCTGAACCGAAGCATTTGGAGAGTATAAAGATCCACTGGATGGCGAGACTATGCTCACACTTGGGGCTTGATTGCCAGCATATACTGTGAGGCTTTTTGTATTAGATCCACCCCTTCCATCAAATACGGTGAGGAAAACATTATATGTGCCGGCAGCAGTGTATACATAAGTGGTAGTGGCCTTAGTAGAGCTAGCTCCATTTCCAAAATTCCAAAAAAATGTCAAAGGATCGCTATCTGGATCAGAAGAACTCGCTGCATTAAAATTTACAGATAAAGGCAAAGTACCGGAATTAACACTTGATTGTATTACCGCATTTGGCTGTCTGTTTGACAGTGTATAGTTTATTTTTTTTAGACTTCCTGTGTAAATACCTAAGAAATAAACATATCCATCCGGTCCAGTCGCAAACTCTACTGGCCCATCGGTACCATCTGCACCTGTAGCAAAATCACTAACTCCTAGCACTTGATTATTAGCATCAAAGTCAATTTTCTTTATAAAGTTTTGAGCATAGTCACCAAATAAATATGAATTTGTAAAAGTATTAGGGTATACGCTTGAAGATGTAAAACTACCGGCTGTAATAGAGCCAGCCCCGTTTATATCATGCGGGTAAAAATAAAGAGGGTCTGTATAAGCCCCAGACAAAGAACACCCTACCCATCCTGGAGTAGTAGTAGCCCCCTCTCTACATGGCCAGCCATAATTTCCTCCTGGTGCAGCTATGTTCAGCTCTTCAAATTTATTCCAACCCACATCTCCAAAAAATAGTTTTCCATTGCTTGGTCTAAAATTGAAACGAAAAGAGTTTCTAAGTCCATAAGAATAAACCTTTGATCTATTTGAATTTACATTTCCATCATAAAATGGATTATCAATGGCTCCTGTGCCATCTGTATTTATCCTAAGAAGCTTTCCTGCTAAGCTATTTATATCTTGAGACCTCAAAGATTTTGGATCTGCATAGTCAAAACTAGATCCGTCTCCCAGAGTCACATAAAGTTTATTATCAGGCCCAAATCTAAGACCGCCTACGCTGTGACTAAGTGAGTCAGACGGTATGCAGTCAGATGAAGTTGCGAAATTTGTACATGAAGGGGAAGAAACATTGCCAAATATAGTACCGAGTATTATGACTTTACTTGCCTC